>DASRMY010000001.1:0-2286 GCA_035647695.1 Treponemataceae bacterium
ACTGATTTAGGCTGTTAATATCAGCACTACCTTCTTTTGAGCCTGCCGCCAAAACATTAATAACCTCGCTTGCACTATCAGCCGAAATCTTGAATTGATTCATTGCACCCGTTAACGCCCTCGCTGCATCAGGTAATTGCAAACCTGCTGCCTCTGCTAATGTGATAGCTTCTTTGGTTACTTGTGCTAATGACTCTTTAGCTTTCAGTAATTCAGGTTGCGCACTTCCAACAAGCATAAATGCCTCTGATACTTGACTCGCTGAAAGCGTTGTTATCGCACCCATTTCAATGGCTTGCTTCTTGTAGTATTCTAAATCATTGCCAACTGCGCCAGTTATAGCACTAAGTCCCGCTAATGATTGTTCAAAGTCTGCATTTGCGAAAATAAAAGAACGTAAGCCACGAAGAACCGCTGTAAAAGCAAATGCACCTGCTATAACTGCACCCGCTTTTTTTGCTGTTGCACTTAAAGCATTCATGCTTGTGCCTGTTTTCTTCAGACTTGAATCTACATTAACACCCCCTGTTTTGACATCGGACTGAAATTTATTCATATCCTTGCCAGCTTTCTTCAGGTTTTTGGAGAAGTTGTCTATATTGGCTGTTATTGTTGCTACAAAACTCATGATCTATTTGCTTTTTGTTCTAAATACTTTCTAAAATGCTCTTTGAAGTGGTCTTTTGTTTCATCAGAAACTTCTGATTCCCTTACATTGTCAAGTGGCATGAACTTGTTAATAGTTTTTGGTATGAATTTAGGATTAAGGTAAGGTGCAATTGTAGCCCTATAAGCTATGAAACGAGTATGCTGCCATTTTTGAACACTCATTCTTTTATACGCATATGATTTTAATAGGAATTCTTTCCACGTCATATCATAGAACTCATCCAACCTTAACCCTAATTCACCAACCGCAAACGAAACAACATCCTCATTCCACTCAGCCTGAGTTATTTTTTTTTTGGCATTTTATCCACCCTATCTTCTAAGTTTTCAGTGCTTGTGATTCCTGTTGACTTCCCAGTTAATGATACTGTGAGTTCATCTAAAAGCACCAATAGAATTGGACTGAATTCTTCAGAAAAAACTCCGACATCATCAACATAATCTATTACGTCATTCAAATCAAATGCTTCAATATTGCGACCTTTTATTTGACATAAACTTAAGTGCAGTGCTTTGGGTACAAATCCAGCCATAACGCCTACATTGCTAACAAAAGAAGCTAAATTATTTAAATCATAGCCATGCTTGACTGTTAATTGTTCTGCTACCCATGACCCGCACTTAAAATTATGCTTTTTCCCTTTTATTATTATTTCGTTCATTGTTTGTTTATTTTAATTATTCATTCGGGTCAACTGATGTTGGTACTCCGTTAATAGTAATTGTACCTGAAAATGTTGCATCACCTTCACCGTAACTATCACTCGCGTCGGATAAGTAACCGTTAAAATACTTTGCTGTAATGCCACTTTCAGCGTCTACACCTTCCAATGACCATGAGTCTATCTCACCGCCTGTTATGTAAGCGTCTTGAACCTCATAAAGTTCATCGATTGTCTCACCGCTTGCCATACCACCCTCTAAAGTTGATGTATCAACTACTTCACCCGAAAATGATACACTTCGTGTGATACGATCTGGTCTGCTTTCAACCTCTCCCTTTGTGCATACGTTTACTTTCTCAATCAGTTCTAATGCTTGTGAAAAGTCTGTTGACGTCAAACAAACAAGTGGTTTGTAGGCTGCGCCATCCCATCGCTTTAAAATTCTGTGCTGTCCTCTAATTGTCTTTGTTGCCATAATTGTTATTTATTTATGTAATTCCTGTAAATCATTATTTTATTAAACGCTGTATTGCTCTGTGTTTGCTCCGAAATTGACCGTGATAACTCTAATTCTATTTTAGTTATACCGGTTAACTTTGAAGTATCTTTGCTTTGTCTTAATCTGTTATCTATTTCATTTGCTATATCCTCACACAACTTTTTACTTCCTGTTAAGCCCCATGTTGTGACTACTCTCACAGTCATATTAGATATTAACCTATAATTGCAAACGGTCTGTATTGCATTGTCATATTCTTGTTGGTCCTGAAGAACAATATAAACCTCATTTGCACCCTTCATTTTAGGTAAACCCGCATTTGGATTAACAAATTCATCAAAAATTGGTATATCTACTCCATCAAATGTAAGCATACCATACCCATACGTTGGATGGTATTTGTCTGCTAATTTGCTGAAATATGCTGTTCTAACTCTTGTTGCTGTGTCCATT
>DASRMY010000002.1:0-2744 GCA_035647695.1 Treponemataceae bacterium
ATTATTAATGTATAATTTATTAATTCACTAAGAATAAGATCAACAATTTTTTCTGGTACATATTTATCAGTATTAATAACAAAGTCTGCACAAGAATGATCTGTATTATCTATATTATAAAGTTCTTTATATCGTTTAGAATCCTCATTATCGCGCATTTGGGTAAATTTTTTTATTTTTTCAAAATCGCCACCCTCACGTTTAAAAATTCTACTGGCTCGTTCATCATCACTTGCTAATAAATACACTTTAAAATCTGCCTCTGGTAACATCCAAATTGCTAGACGAGAGGCTAAGATACAACTTTCTTTTCGTGCTAATTCTACTTGGCGTCTATCTACTTCTCTATCCCACCACTCACTTGTTTTTGCCCGTTCTATAACTTCTGCAAGTGTTATGTTTTGTTCTTGCGCTAATTGTCTAAAAGTAAAATTTATAATTTTTACTCCTAGTTTTTCTGATAAAAGAGTACTAATTGTTGTATTTCCGCAACCACTTTTGCCACTTATTGCTACTCTTAGTTCTTTGTTGTCTACTATTTTATACTCACTCATAGATTTTCCTGCTTATTCTTAGCTATTATTACAGCTATTCTATATTTTTTGCTTGTTCTCGAATATTTTCTAAAGCATCTTTTGCTTCGATTACATATGTACCAACTTCTACAAATTGATTTTTAGAACCAATAGTATTAATTTCTCTATTCATTTCTTGGCAAATAAAATCAATTCTACGACCAGGCGCTTCTTTTTGTAGTTCCTCTTTCATAGCATCTATATGACTTTTTAGACGAACAACTTCTTCGCTTATAGTATGTTTTACTAACATTGCGGCTGTTTCGCTCATAATTCGTTGTTCATTTACTTCGTTACCACAAAGTTCTTTAAAACGTGTAAGTAAGTTATTTTTAAAAGCTTCTTCCATTTTAGGCATCCAATGCACAAAAAAGCTATGGCATTCTTCTATTTTAGAGAGCTTTTGTAAAAGGTCTTTTTTTGTATTTTCACCTTCACGGTCTCGGTCTTTGCCAAATTCTTTTATTGAATCTTGTAAGACCGGTTCTATCATATTCCAATACCTATCCATATCGTATTCTTTAAGAGTTTGCAAAACCCCTTCTTGCTGTGTTATCAGGCCAATTGGAATGTCGTTTTTGGTGCGTCCCATTTCTACGGCTATTTTTTCTATCGCATCTATATATATACGAGCTATGTGGACATCTGGTTCAACCGTTGTTTGAGGATTTAAATCTCGTATGCGTATATGTACATCGACTTTACCACGAAGAATATGTGCACTACAAACATCTCTTATTTTTTTTTCTAAACGCCCTAAATATGGCGGATAATTCATTGTTAAATCTAAAAACCTAGAATTATAAGACTTTATTTCTACAGAAATAAATGCCTCATCAGATATTTTATCATTATATGCATATCCTGTCATGCTTTTCATTTTACACTCCAACGTATGTTATCTTTTAAACTTTCACAAAGCATAGTGCCTACCTTCCAATTATCTCCTGCACCCATTGTTACGACAAGAAAACCTTTTTTATCATTTGAATTTAGCGTCTGCTGAGTGAGTGTTTTATTAATAACTATGCTCGCCTCATCAAATTCTGGCGCATACACAACATTAAAATGTTGTGCTTTTGTTTTATTGTACAAGGTTTTACCTGTTACAGTTCCGCTATATTTTTCACGAGCAGATGAATATATTTTATTTAATACAACCATATCAGCAGCACCAAAACTTTGTGCAAACTCTTCTAATAAGGCTGCAGTTCGGGTATAGGTATGAGACATAAAATCTATAATAATATAGCGGTCTTTATAAAACTGCCGTAAACCTGTAAGTGTTTTTTGTATTTCAGTAGGATGATGCCCATAATCATCAATAATTGTAATATATGGAGAATTATCATAGATGATTTCACTGCGCCGTCGAGATCCTGTAAAGTTTTTTAACCCCCTATGTATATTAGAAAAGTTTTGTATCACATTGAGGTTTTCTTTTTGTAAAAGATCTATTACAAGAGCAATACAAGCAGCAGCATTTAGTACATTGTGTTTTCCAGGTACAAACAGTTCGAAATCTTTATTATTGGCAAAAATTTTAAGCGAAAAAGCTTGCATTCCATTTTGGACAGAATAGTTAGTAATAGAAAAATCTCCCTGGGCTGTAAAACCATAGGGAACAAGTAAAATATCAGGGCGTTTTATGCTAACAAATTTAGCGGTTTCTGAAGCACCTGTATCATCTGCACAATAAATTAATTTGCCTCCAACAGGCAACAAACAACAATAATCTACAAATGCATCAAGAATGCTTTCATATGTAGGATAATAATCTTGATGATCACTTTCAACACTAGAAAGAATTATTTGATCAGGATGAAAATTCATAAAATGACGCTGATATTCGCATGTTTCTGCAATAAAATACTCATACCCCTTATTTAACGTGCAAGAACCATGGGCACAAGATTTTTTGCCATTGGTGCTAAAAGAGGTAACAAGACTACCTGCTAAAACTTGGACAGGTATATCTAATTGTTCTAAAATTGTGCCACAAATAGCTGTTGTAGACGTTTTTCCATGAACACCTGCAATGCCACAACTCCAAGCACCAAATGAAATTGCTCCTAGAACTTCAGGATACATTATGCAAGGTATGCCACGTTTAGTTGCTTCTATAAGTTCAGGGTTTTTATCTAATGCATATGCAGATGAATATATAAC
>DASRMY010000003.1:0-6099 GCA_035647695.1 Treponemataceae bacterium
GTAATAAACTCAAAATTATTAATCATAAACCAGTGCGCATATTTTGAATCTTTACCATTTTGCAAAACATCTTGCCATGCAAAAAAACACCAGCCTGAATGATTAAAGACACCATCTAACATTATTTTAATGTTTCGTTTATGAGCCTCGCTGCAAAGCTCTTTCATTTTTTCATTGTCACCAAAAAAAGGATCTATTTTTAAATAATCTATAGTGTCATATTTATGATTACTCATAGCTTGGTTTACCGGGTTAAGATAAATACCACCAATTCCTAAATCTTTAAGATAATCAAGACTGTCAATAATCCCCTGTAAATCGCCACCATAGAGGTCTGATGGACCTACTTTTTGATGAGGCTTTGCCCATGGTTTACTATTTGGAGGGTTTAGCTCAAGATCTCCATTGCGAAAACGATCTGGAAATATTTGATACCACACTATATCACGAGGCCAATCTGGTGTTGTATTTATATCAGCAGAATTCATCCAAGGAAAAACAAAACCTGGAACAAGCCCAGAAAGCCTATCAAATTCTTCTTGTGTATAAAACCCGTTCTCAAGAAAATAATATATCTTTGTTTGGTTATTTTCTGTTACTGTATGTAATTCAAAATAATATTTGCTTCGTTTAAATGCAGGTGTTACAGGTGTTGTCCACCAAAAGTGTCGTTCAAGTTCCTTTTTGGTATTGCAGGCTTTACGCGTACCGTTCCACTTCCAATCACCACCCATTATACCTCCATCAAAGGGATCTCCTTCGATAAGATACACAGCGGTAATATCCTTACCAGTTTTTAGACTAATTATCAATTCTTTGTCATTTAGAGGATAACAATAGTTATCGTATGGAATATGTTCTATTGCGCTAAAATTCATAAAACTATTATAGTATGCTTATCAAAGTCTTAACAGTACCTAAAGCATAAAAAAACAAAACAATATTTACTTTAGTAGCCTAAATCATTTGACAAAGAATCATCGTTTTCTATCCATTCTTGTACGGCTATATTTCTAAATTTATTTTTATTATCTCGAATGCAAACCGTTTCTATCCCAGAATTAATTATTAATCGCTTGCAAATAGAGCAACTATTAGCATTTTCTATATACAAGCCTGTTTCTTTTTCTGTTCCTACAAGATAAAGAGCTGAACCAATCATTTCATTTCTTGAAGCACTAATAATTGCATTTTGTTCAGCATGTACAGAACGACAAAGCTCGTACATTTGTCCACGAGGTACATTCATTTTTGCTCGTCTACAATAACCAAGATCAATGCAGTTTTTTCGCCCCCGTGGGGCACCTGTATAACCAGTTGCTATTACCTCGTCATTTTTTACAATAACAGCCCCATAGTTACGCCGCAAACAAGTTCCTCTTTGCGACACCATTTCTGCCAAATCTAGATAATAATTATTTTTATCACGTCGTTCCATAAACTAAGATTATAACAGGTTTTACCAGCTTTATAAAAGACCCTTTTATCGAAGAATTTTTTTTTATATCATGGTACACTACGTTTATGAATTATCTTTCAGTTAAAAACCTTACAAAAATTGGGCGAGAAGCACCTCTTTTTGAAAATATTACATTTGGCCTTGACGATACAGATAAGGTAGCTCTCATTGGTCAAAATGGGACAGGAAAATCTACGCTTTTAAATTGCATCGCTGGCATAGTAACACCAGACAGTGGTAGTGTTGTTATGAATAAAAGTGAAGTAGAACATGGGAGCTTGTTTTCTTTTTTACCACAAATACCAGCATATACTCCTTCCAATACAATAAGAGAGCATATTTTTTCTTCCGAGAGCCCAAAACTAGATATTATTAGGAAATATGAACAAGTGTGTCATGCAATAGCAGGTGCTAGCAAACAAGCAGCAAATGATAGATCTGCCGATAATAAAAAATCTTTACTTCAAAATGAAACTCGCCTTAATGCGCTTACACAAATAATGAACGAAAAGGATCTTTGGACTTATGAATCTGAAGTTGCATCTATTTTAAATACTCTTGGAATTACAGATTTAGATCAAAAAATGCAAGAACTATCTGGGGGAATGAAAAAAAAAGTTGCTCTTGCTCAAGTTCTTGTTGAAGATTCAAAGCTTTTATTACTAGACGAACCTACAAACCATTTAGATATTTCAACTATTTCATGGCTGCAAGATTATCTAGTAAACACAAAGCGTGCTGTTTTTATGGTAACTCATGATCGCTATTTTTTAGATGCTGTATGCAACCATATTTACGAACTTGAAAACAAAAGTATTTCATTATACGACGGCAATTATTCAGCGTATCTTGAAAAAAAAGAAATTGAAAATCAAATTGCACAAAACACAGACAGACGCATAGAATCCGTTTTACGTGTTGAACGCGAATGGCTTTTACGTGCTCCTTGTGCGAGAGCAGGAAAATCTCGTTCTCGTATACGTAAAATACACGGAATGATGGCACACGAAAAATTTAAAAAACAAAAAAAATTCGAATTTGAAGTGGCTGGTCGTCGTCTCGGCGGAAAAGTACTGGAATTACAAAACATATCTAAATTTTATCCAAAAGGAAACCGTGTTAATACAGATGCTAAAGATATACCCGTTATTAAAGATTTTTCATTTACCTTTAACAAGGGAGATAAAATAGGAGTCTATGGAGACAATGGCAGCGGCAAATCGACACTATTAAACATTATTTCGAATAAAATAAAACCAGACTCTGGAGAGTTAGTTTTTGGCACAAATACTCAGATTGCATATTATGAGCAAAACCCAACCTTTAAAGACTTGCACTTGAGCGTATTAGAATACATTAAAGAAATTGCTGAAAATATCACTTTGCATGACGGCACAATAATTAGTGCTGCTAGAATGCTTGAGCGTTTTAACTTTGAAGGGAAAATACAACATTCGCCTTTATTAAGCCTTTCAGGTGGAGAAAGAAAACGAGTCTATTTAGTTCGCCTTTTAATGAGCAATCCAAACTTTTTAATTCTTGATGAGCCTACTAATGATTTTGATATTTTTACCATGGGTGTTTTAGAAGATTTTTTAACCAATTACAAAGGCTGTTTACTAATTGTAAGTCATGATCGCTTTTTTATGGATAAAATAGCTGAAACCTTATTTATATTAGAAAATGACGGCAGTATAAGCGGATATGTTGGCAAATGTTCCGAATACCTTGAGTATAAAAACAATCAAGATCGCAAAAAAACACAGGCGACTAAAGAAAAAAGGAACGAAAAAAACACTCAAACAACTCCTCATACAACCAACAGCACACCACGCCGTAGAACATTTAAAGAAGAAAAAGAATTTGAACACTTAGAAGAAGCAATATTTTCTGCAGAAGACAGAAAAGAAGAACTTGAAAAACACATGGGCGGAGGAGAAACAAATCCTTCTAAGCTAGCTACTTACAGCAAAGAATATGCACAGCTTATAAGTGATCTAGAATTACAATACTCACGATGGGAAGAGCTTGGCACTTTAACCACATACTAAACATAATATAGAAAACATACATTTACATAGTTCAATATCTTATAACATGCGGTAGTCCACGCCTTGTGCAGACATATAAACTGCTACTTTACAGGAAATCTTTTTTGCATTTTCCACAAAAAAATGAATGTCCTGTGCATATGGACTTAGCAAATTTTCAGGATGATAGTGTAAATGAAGTATTGTTTTTTCTTGTTCAGCTACTGCACGACTAAAAGCACCATGCAAGCTGATAATGTTTTGTACGCACGGGAGTACGTGTTGTAGTTTTTTTAAATGATATTGTTTTATTACAAATTCTATTTGCAAGCGTTCTATTACAATATGCGATAACTGTGAGTAATCACAAATAAAATCAGCGCCAGCTGCAGTATTTTGTATACCTTGTGCTTTTTGCAATTTTTGACCTTCAAGAAAAGCACCAAAGGATTCAAAAAACACAGAGGCCTTTATTTTAAGCGGTTTTAACACCGTCAAAAACCACGGTACAGCCCTTCCTTTTGAATAAAACACATTACACGCACGCGAAAGCTTTTCTGCTTTAAACAAATCTTTTTTTGAAAAACGAGGCATGTTTTGTACATGATATGGTGGTATAGTCAAAAATTCCAAACCCAATGATTCAGCATTGTCAAAAAGATCTGTCCCAGGCAAAACCGACAAACAAAATAACTCAAGATGGTTTGGATATAAACTCAATGCAAAATCTATACTATAGCAAAAGCCTTTTAAACTATCTGCTGGTAAACCATAAATCAAATCTAATCCAAAAACTACGCCATATTCATTAAGAATAGCAATATTGCGAACAAATTTTTTTTTATCTAAACTTCTATGTACTAGCTTTAACACATTGGGGTCAGCTGATTGCAACCCTATTTGTAATGAGCAATTAATCTCTGAAAAAGCTTTAGCTAATGACCTGTTTATAAACTCAGCACGGCATTCGAAATAAAAATGAATGTTTGGCGCATTTTTTTTTATATACCGGAGCATATCTAAAGCTCGTTTTTGATCACTATTAAAGGTCGGATCAAGCACAAAAACTTGTCCTATTTTTTTTTCAATGAACAAGTCTAATTCTTTATAAATACGCTCAGTAGGAAAATAAACAACTTTTTTACCCCCTTTGCTTTCGTAACAATACGAGCATTTAAAAGGACACCCACGAGCTAACTCCCAGAGCGCGCCGTCATAATCAGCAGGGTTTATTGTACCATCAAGATACGGAGAGAACAAATGTTCTGGATCAGATTGTCTGCCATACAGTATTGAACTTTTCCTGTTTTCATCTAAAGCAACTGTATTCTGCTGTTTTTTTATGTTTTCATTTTTATATAGTTTTGCAATAACTTCAGGTACAATAATTTCACCTTCACCTGCTATCACATAGTCAAAAACCGGAGATTGATAACTCCCCTCACCAACAGCACGTGCTTTTAAAGAATACCCTGTAAAAAGTTCTGGGTTTGCTGTTACTTCTGGGCCTCCTGCTATACAAACAAGAGTATGTGTGTTTTTTAATATATGTGCGGTTCTTGTTAAAACTTCATGGTTCCACATATATACTGAAAAACAAACAATATTTACCGTATCCTCTTGGCAGGCTTTAAATCGAGCTAGTATCTTTTGAGCTAAAAGTTGCGCACGTCCGTCAGTGTTTTGTGCAATCATTTCTGAATCTTCTGCTGATGCAATTAACAGCGAAACAGTCGGTTTTTTTCTTGTTGCACTTTTTGACCAAAACATATCGCTTGTAAAAGAATGCTTTATAGCGCTTGCCACACATGCAGCACCAAGCGGAATGGCTTGCGGTGATGTTTCTACTAGTAGTGTTGTACAGATAATCATAGGCGCAGTATAACACGCTAAAAAGTTATTGACATCTAATGCGTACCATTTTTTATTTGAGTTTTAGCATGCCCTACTAACGTTACTGGCAAAGTAAGTAGCACAAGTATACTCAAAAACACCATTGCAATATTAATGCCATACAAATCAGAAATATATCCCACAACTGGAGCAATTATTATAATTATTAAGGATTTAAGCTGCGAACCAATACTAAGTATAGTTGCTCGTTCATTTTTTTGCATATATTCGTCAAGTTGATCAACGTACAAAGGTTTTCGATAATTTTGAACGATACGCATAAGCAAAAATAAAAATATGGTTAACACAATGTAGTGTACGGCTATGCCAAATATTGCAAGAGTTATTGTCAAAACAATCATAAAAAGATTTAACCAAAAAACAGAAGGCTTCCATTTTTGTAGTTGATGTGAACGTCGAGATGCAACTGCACTAAAAATATGCAAAACTCCATATACAAAACCTAAAACAATATTTAAATTATCTTCAGCATTATATTGTGCAATAATTATTATACCAGAGCTTATAATAATACCCTCTAAAATGGGCTGTATTAGATCTTTAGTTGTACTTATAATTCCTTCAAACAAGCCTTCATTTATAAGAATATGACGTAAATTTTTATTGCGTTTTAAACTGGTTCCAACAGAAGCTACCATGTGCCTAATACTACTATTTTGATCAGACACTTTTAAATCAAGGTATTTTGGATACGAT
>DASRMY010000004.1:0-3971 GCA_035647695.1 Treponemataceae bacterium
GTCTAACGTATTATGCATTGTTCTAAAAACTATAAAAGGAAATATATATGTTTTATACCGATTATTTACACTTTAACCCTAATGCTACAACGTGGAAAGAAACCTGCGATTCATTTTTCTTAAATGTCCCGCGCAATTTTAATTTTAGTTATGATGTCTTAGATCGTTTTGCAAAAGAAATGCCTCATAAAGAAGCTTTGTATTGGACAAGTGATGAGGAAGACGATCGATCTTTTTCATTTATAGAGTTACAAAAAGAGGTTAATAAAACAGCCAATTATTTTGTTTCGTTAGGAGTAAAAAAAGGCGACCGGGTAATGATTTTATTACGTACTCGTTTTGAGTTTTGGTACATGCTTTTAGCCTTGCATAAAATTGGTGCAATTGCAATTCCTGCGACTGTACAATTATTACCAGACGATTTGGTGTATCGTTTTAAAACAGCAGATATTGCTTTAGTGATTGCTATTGATGTTGGAAAAATACAAGCGTTTATAGATGAGGCTTGTGTAAGGTCAAAAACCAATCCTATTACAATCGCTGTAAAAAACAATCGAAAGGGATGGCGTAATTTTACAAAGGAATATGGCGCATTTTCTGATGTTTTTGAAAAACCACAAGGGGACGCTTATGCCTGTGATGGTGATATTTCGGTAATTTATTTTACTTCGGGAACATCGGGTGAGCCTAAGATGGTTTCACATAATTTTTTGTATCCTTTGGGGCATATTGTTACAGCAAAGTTTTGGCAATGTGTTACAGATGGTGGGCGCCATTTTACTGTAGCTGAAACAGGTTGGGCAAAGGCTTTATGGGGCAAAATATATGGTCAATGGCTTTGTGGTTCATCTGTTTTTGCCTATGATATGAATCGGTTTGTTCCTAAAATTATGCTTGATAAAATTACAACGTATAAAATAACTTCTTTTTGTGCTCCTTCGACTGTATATCGATATTTAGTTAAAGAAGATTTTTCAGCGTATGATTTTTCTATCCTTACTGAGTGCACTTCTGCTGGAGAAGCCTTGCCCCTTAATGTTTTTAATACATTTAAGGATAAAACAGGTTTGTCTATTAGAGAGGGCTATGGACAAACAGAGCTAACTTTAACCACTGGTGTATTTGCAGGAATGAAAATAAAACCAGGGTGTATTGGTTTGCCTGCACCAGGGTATGAGATTGATATTGTAGATACTGAAGGGAATTCATGTGCGGCAGGAGAGGCGGGGGAGATTGTTTTAAGGCTTGATAAGGGGCATCCCTTTGGTATGTTTGAAGGATATTATAAGGACCGTAAAAGCACAGAAAATGTTTTTAAAAACAATCTCTATCATACATGTGATATTGCAATTCGAGATGAAGAAGGGTTTTTTTGGTTTCAAGGTCGTACTGACGATTTAATAAAAAGTGCAGGGTATAGGATAAGTCCTTTTGAAGTTGAAAATATTTTATTAAAACACCCTGCTGTTTTTGAATGTGCGGTAACAGGTGTAAAAGATGGTAATCGCGGGAACATTATGAAAGCTAGTATAGTTGTAAAAGAAGGCTTTAATGGTTCAGATGAGCTTTCTAAAGATATTTTATACCATGCCCGTAGTGTTGGGGCAAATTATAAGGTTCCTCGTATCATAGAATTTGTTAATGAATTACCTAAAACAATCAGTGGTAAAGTGCGTCGTGTAGAAATTAGAGAAAAACATAAAACTACAAAGGCAACGGTTCGGTGAAAAGTTCGCCACTTTCAGCAGCTCCAGGAAGGCCAATGTCTTTTCTGTAAAACATCCCGTCAAAAGTAACGCCTTTTATTGCTGCGTATGCATTATTCCATGCCTCATCAAAAGTAGAGCCAAAAGCCGAACACGCTAAAACACGGCCGCCACTTGTTATAAGTCTGGGTGTGTTTTTTTTTGCAGTTTCTGCACCTGCTATAAATATTTTGGCATTAGAATCTGCTATAGTCTTTTTTTCTATGGTAATGTTATAGCCTTTTTTATAGCTACCTGGGTAACCTCTGCTTACTGCAACAGGAGCACATACAAAACCGTTTTTCCATGGTAAATTACCAGCTGGGTTTTGGCTGGTATGTGCAAAAGTTTTAAGAGCACCGTTATTATTTTTGTCTATAATAGCTTCACATAATTCTGCAAAGTCAAAGTCCATAAGTGGTAACACTGCCTGTGCTTCTGGATCTCCAAGTCGAACATTGTATTCTAAGAGTTTTGGCCCATCCTTTGTAAGCATTAGACCAAAAAAAATGAATCCCCGATAATCCCAGTTTTCAGCAATCAAGCCTTTTAGGGTTGGCTGCATACAATTTTTATAAAACAATGCCATTGTTTTATCGTCTATATCTTCAAGCGGGCAGATTGCCCCCATACCTCCAGTGTTTGGTCCTTGAGCACCATCTTTTAAGCGTTTATGATCACGGCTTGGCGCAAAGGGAACAATTGTCGACTCGCTTGTTTTGGGTGTTACAGAAACGGCGGCAAGAACAGATATTTCAACGCCTTGTAAATATTCTTCAAGGACAATAGTTTTTCCTGCGCTACCTAAGGCTTCCTGGTCCATAAAGCTATGTATTGCTTTTAATGCTTCGTCTTTTGTAGCAGCAACTACCACGCCTTTTCCTGCTGCAAGACCATCAGCTTTTACAACAATTGGAGCTCCTTTTTTTTCTATGTATTTGGTAGCTTGTTTAATCGTGTTTACCGTGACTGAGCTGGCGCAAGCGACGCCGTGTTTTTTCATAAATTGCTTAGAAAAATCTTTGCTACCTTCTAATTGAGCGGCATTTTTTTTTGGTCCTACCACAGGAATGCCGCATTCCCATAAAGCGTCAGCAACTCCATCACAAAGAGGGTTTTCAGGGCCAACAACAACAAAATCAACTTGTTCGAATACTGCAATTTGTGAATATTGATAAATGCCTGTAATACCATCTAGATATTCGCAGTCTGCAATAGTAATGTTTTTACATTTAGCTTCATTTGCAGTTCCACCATTACCAGGAACACAAATAATCTCATGAACCTTTTCGCTTTTGGCTAGCTGCCAACTAATAGCGTGTTCACGACCACCCGAGCCAATTACCATAATTTTCATGCAAAAAGTATAGCATGTTTAATCATTGCGTTAAATAGGGTTATTGTAGAAAAAAACTTTTTAGCGTTTACTAAAAGTTTAAAAAAAGATACACTTTACTAGTTTACAAAAAAAGAGAGGCACTATGCTAAAAGGACGTTCTGTAATTGAGCCGTCGGATTTGACCGTTGCCGAGATTGATGAAATTTTTGATCTTGCAGAAAAAATGATAGTTGATCCAGCAGCATATACGGATGTATGTCATGGGAAACTTTTGGCTGCACTGTTTTTTGAACCAAGTACACGAACTCGTTTTTCGTTTGAAGCTGCTATGCTTCGACTTGGTGGTAAAGTCCTTGGGTTTGCTGATAAAAGTTCATCTTCGACAACAAAAGGAGAGACACTTGCTGATACAATACGAGTTACATCTTCTTTTGTTGATATTATAGCTATGCGCAACCCAAAGGAGGGAGCGGCTCTTCTTGCTTCTCAGTATTCTTCTGTTCCTGTAATTAATGCGGGTGATGGAGGACATCATCATCCTACTCAAACTCTTGCAGATATGCTTACAATACGACAAATTACCGGTACGTTCGAAAATCATACTATGTGCTTTTGCGGAGACTTAAAGTTTGGGAGAACAGTTCATTCGCTCGTTAAGGCTATGAGTAGATATTCTGGGATACAGTTTATTTTTGTTAGCCCACCAGAGCTAGCCGTTCCAGATTATATAATAAACCAAGTCATACGCCCTCTTGGCATTAAATATACATGTGCAACTCGTCTTGAAGATGTTATTGCAAAAGCTGATATACTGTATATGACTCGAGTACAAAAAGAGCGTTTTTTTAATGAGCAAGATTATATTAGACTCAAAGATAGTTATATTC
>DASRMY010000005.1:0-8793 GCA_035647695.1 Treponemataceae bacterium
GTTATCATTGTTAAATGTAAATATTATGATAGCAGTTGGCCATGTTGCTGGAATGGTGGCAAAAATTCTCATATATACTTCAATTATTTTTTTAATTGTCTCAATACCAGATTATATTGTCCAACGCTATCAATTTATGCAGCAAATGAAGATGACAAAACAAGAAGTTAAAGAAGAATTTAAAGAAATGGAAGGAGATCCATTTCAAAAAAGTAAACTTCGTCAAATGCAGCAGCAAATAATGGCTAATAATATGCGAGCACATGTAATAGAATCAGATGTTGTTATTACAAACCCTACTCATTTTGCAGTTGCAATCAAATATGAAAAAGAAATAATGCAAGGTCCTGAAGTTACCGCAAAGGGGCAGGATAATCTTGCACAGCATATAAAAGCTATAGCAAAAGAGCATGATGTTCCTATTATAGAAAACAGGCCTCTTGCTCGTGCGCTCTATGCGGATGTTCAAATTGGTGATATAATACCGGAGAAATATTATACGGCTCTTGCTACAATCCTTGGCAAGGTTTATGCTATGAAGGGCAAAAAAATATAGATACGTTCTAAAAAAGGGTGGGACCGTGCCAGAAAAAAGGCATTCTTTAGAAATTTCTTCAGATCTCATGGTAGCAGCAGTAGCAATTATTGTTGTAATGATGTTAATAATACCGTTACCAACTGTATTGTTGGACATTTTACAAATTGCAAATCTTCTTTGGGCTGTCATGGTACTATTAATAGTTATTTTTACTCCTCGAGCTGTCGATTTTTCTTCTTTTCCAAGTGTTTTACTCATGCAAACCGTTTTTGGTTTGGGGCTTAACGTGTCTTCTACTCGTCTTATTCTTGCGCTAGGTACTAAATTTGATGGAGAAATGGTTCGCGCTTTTTCGACCTTTGTTGTTGGTCCTGATGGTAGTGAACGTTTACTCATTGGATTTGTTATATTTATTATTATAATAGCTGTACAAACTTTTGTTATTACTAAAGGTGCAACGCGAGTTGCTGAGGTTGCAGCACGGTTTACACTTGATGCAATGCCTATGAAGCAAGCAGCTATTGAAGGTGAGTACAATCAAGGTGCAATTACTGAAGAAGAAGCTCGTCAAAAAAAAATAGATGTACAACGTGAGGCTGACTTTTACGGAAACATGGATGGTGCATCTAAGTTTGTATCAGGAAACGTAAAAGTTGGTATTTTTATTACGGTTATAAACCTTGTTGTTGGGCTTATTTTTGGTATGGTTTTACGCGATGAATCTTTTGGCACAGCTATTGGCACCTACGCAGCTTTAACTATAGGTGATGGCTTGCTTTCACAATTGCCGAGTTTACTTATCTCTTTTGCTACAGGTCTTATAGTAACTCGCTCTGCTTCTGATGGGCAAAGTATGGGTGATGAAATAAAGCAACAGTTTACACAATCTGCGTATATTTATTATATTGCGGGTGGGGTAATGGCGCTTATTGGTGTTTTGCCAGGATTTCCATGGTATGTGCTTTTTCCTATTGCAGCTGTTCTTATGTATTTTGGGAGGCGACTTCATAAAATTGAAAAAAGAACTTTTGATGAAAAAATAGCCGTCGAAAAAAAGAAGCAACAAACAGAAGGAGGTTCTCCTACTGAGATGAGTCCTGTGGCACCGCTTGATCCTTTGTCATTAGAACTTGGTTATGCGCTTATTCCTTTGGTAGATAAAGAAAAAGGTGCCGAACTCCTCGAGCGTGTAACACGTATCAGACGTGAATCTGCCCTGGATATGGGCTTAGTTGTCCCGCGCATACGTATTATTGATAATATGCGTCTTGATCCAAATGAGTATTCTTTTAAAATAAAAGGCGTTGCTGTAGGCGGTAGTACAATTCGTATGAATTGGTATATGTGTATGAATACTGGTAATGTTATAGATGAGATTCCAGGTGAAAAGACAACAGACCCAGCTTTTGGGCTTCCTGCTATATGGGTTAGTGATGATAAACGCGAAGAAGCTGAGCGTGCTGGTTATGCGGTTGTAGATCCTCCTACAATCATAGCTACTCATCTAACAGAGCTTATAAAAAACAATGCTGCTGATATTCTTGGACGGCAAGAAGTGCAACGTATTGTTGACACACTTAAAAAAGAATACCCTGCTGTTTGTGAAGAAATTATTAAAGGTTTTACAATGGGGCAAATACAAAAGGTTTTGCAAGGACTTTTACGCGAACAAGTTTCTATACGAAATATTGTAGCAATTTTTGAAACATTAGCAGATTATGCCGATTTTGCAAAATCTACCGAATTACTTGTCGAAAAAGTCCGCCAAGCATTGGGTAGGCAAATCTGTTTGCAATACGTTGATGAAAACAAAATATTACGTGTTTTTACAATTCAGCAAAACTTTTTGCAAAAGCTTGTCGAAAGCCGCATAGATACAGTCAATGGTCCCATAGCTGCTATAGAGCCAGAATTACAGCATGCTTGGATTACAGCTGTTAGCAATTCTGTTGCCAGTGCTCAGGGCAGTGGTTATATGCCAGTAATTTTATGCCCTGAAGAATCACGTCTTTTAGTAAAAGTTAGTACGCAACGTGAAATGCCAAACCTTGTTGTTCTTTCTGTACCAGAAATTAGTAATGATATAAAACTTGAAACATTAGGAGAAATAAAAGTTGGATCTTGATCAAAAACGCTCTGATATTTTAACAGAATACGCTGATACTTGTGATGATTGTGTTAGTAAAATTCGTAGTAAATACGGTGCAAACTACCAAATAATACAAAAAACTCAAGTTCCAGCAACAGGGTTATTTCGTGTTTTCAAACGGCCACGCTGGCAGGTTCGATATGTGCTTCAATCTACAGAAGCCTTTAATCCTTATGTACCTTCAAACCAGTTAAAGTCGTTTGATTTTAAAAAAGAACAAGAAAAAATTTTAAATCAAAACAAAACATCATCAACAGCCCAAATGAAAGTTATTCTTGATGAAGTACAAGCGCTAAGACAAGAAATTGAATCACAGGCTGCTATGCAACAATCAGAAGAACACCCTAATTTGTTAAAGATGCAAAATCTTTTAGAAAAAAATGAATTTACCGCAAGTTATATACGTAATCTTACCGATACTCTCCGTAAGGACAGTTCACTTGAGCAACTAGGCGATTTTGAATTTGTGCAGCAATCTGCAATAGATTATATTGGCGATACAATTAAAATTTCAGATGCACCTCTTCGCTCTCGTCCTCAAGTAATCGTGCTTGTAGGACCAACTGGTGTAGGCAAAACGACAACAGTTGCAAAAATGGCTGCAAACTTTGTGCTCCCTAATAGGTTACATAATGCACCTCCGAAGGAAGTCCGTATTATTACTATAGACCGCTATCGTATTGCAGCTCAAGAGCAAATCGAAAAATATGGTGAGTATATGAGTGTTCCTGTTGCTACAGCTAAAAACGAAGAAGATTTACGGCGACTGTTAACGATGTATTCAACTGGTGTAGATGTTGTGCTTATAGATACTATTGGGTATAGTCCAAAAGATTATGAAAACATTGCCAAAATGCGCAAAGTGCTTAATTTGAGCTCTGATTCGTCTAAAATTTATCTTACGGTTACTGCTTCAACCAAATCTAGTGATTTACGTGAGATAATCCAACAGTATGAGATCTTTGGGTATTCATCGCTAGTTATTACAAAATTAGACGAAACGGACTGTGTAGGTAATGTGGTGAGTGTGTTAGATGAAAAAAACAAGGCTGTGGCTTTTTTTACTACTGGACAAAAGGTTCCAAGCGATCTTGAAAAAGCTTCGCCAATTGGTATGCTTAAACGTTTGTCTGATTTTCATGTAAACAGAGAGTATATTGAATCTAAATTTTCTGTTATTGAATAAAAAATAAGCTTGGGAGTTTATATATGGAAGATCAAGCATCTGAATTAAAAGCAATAATGCAAAACCGCGCAGATAAAGCGGGTTATCAGTCTCATTCTAACATGAAGGTAAACAATAAGACTCGAATTATTGCAGTAACCAGTGGCAAAGGTGGTGTTGGTAAAACTAATATAGCTGTTAATATGGCAATCGCATACGCGCAAATTGGTAAAAGAGTTATTCTTATTGATGGAGACCTTGGTATGGCAAATGTTAATGTTATATTGGGAGTTTCACCTAAAGCAAATCTTTTAGATGTTGTAAACAATCGCCGTCGTATGGTTGATATTGTAACTGATACGGAATATGGGTTTCAATTTATTCCAGGAGCAAATGGTTTTTCACGTATAGCCAATCTTAACGATGAAGAAATGAAACGTTTTGCGGAGGAGTTTTCTACACTGTCTGCTGCAGATATTATTATCTTAGATACTGGTGCTGGTATTAATTCTAGTGTTCTTGGTTTACTTGCAGCTGCTGATGATGTCTATGTTGTAACTACCCCAGAACCTACATCTATAACTGATGCGTATGGAGTTATTAAAATTATAGCCACCGAATTGCTTGACAATAGACCCAATCTACGAATTATTGTAAATAGAGTTCATTCCTCATCTGAAGGTAAACGTGTTGCAGAACGTATTATTACAATAGTAAGTCAATTTCTAAATTACCAAATTGATTATTTAGGTTTTGTGTACGATGATACGACAGTGTCTGCTTCTGTTTTACGACAAAAGCCTTTTCTCATTGCAAAACCTGATGCAAAATGTTCGATGTGTATAAAACATATAGTAGGACGTATCGAAAAAACGTCGTTTGATACTGAAGAAGGGTTTGGAAGGTTTTTCCGCAAATTTGGCAGAAAGTGGTAGCATACGTTGACCTAACGTGTTTTTTGGCGTAAAATTGTACTCGGGAGGATTCATGTCTAGCCTGAAACTAACAGCTTATACAGCTATAGCAGGGTTCGTATTATCAATCCTAGCTGGAATTATTGGAAGTGTCAGTTTTGGTGCGCTTGTATTTCGTGCTTTATTGAGTGCGTTAATTTGTGGTGGAGTGGCTTTCGGTGCTCACCTGCTATATAATAACTATCTTGATGGTGATTTGGAAATCGATGTTTCTACCAATACATTACCAACAGGTACAAAAGGCAATCATGTTAACATTGTATTAGAAGATGAGCCTTTACCTGATGATGATAGTGCACCTGGCTTTGTACTAGATGCTGCAAAAGAAATAGATATAAAGCACACTGAAAATGTCAAGACTGATTCACAGATAGATAATGTTTCAGATGTGGGTGCTAGTATTTCTAATGCAACTGTAGATACAACCGTAGACAAGGATGTTCCTGAGCTAAAAAATAATGATAGTGAGGTGGCTACAGGCTCGGACACCTCTTCAGTTAATTTTCAGCCGCATCCTATACAAGCTGTGGCTAAAAGTTCTAGCGTTAAGGAAACAGAAGATTTTTCTGGTTCTGAAAATAATGATAATTTGGCAGATGTTGAAATTCAAGATTTGCCTGATATCCAAACTGTAATGGGGGATTTTGTACCTAAAGAAATTGTTGAGGATTCTTCTAGTGTAATAGAAGATAGTGATTTTGCATCTACAGGGAAATCTATGTTTACTGAAGAAGCAACAACAATAGATGCTTCTGCAAATGCAAAAGATCTAGCAGCAGCAATACGTACAGTGATGATTAAAGATAAATAAAAACTGACAAGGTGTGGTAAATGGCAGCTTCGCTTTTTGAGCAAAAAACAGAAGAAGAACTCTGGATTGAATATGGGCAAACTAAGTCGCCTCAGTTACGTGATGCATTTATACGGCAGTATATGCCTCTTGTAAAATATGTGGCAGGTAGGGTTTCTGTAGGTATGCCAGGTAATGTTGAATATGACGATTTAGTTGGCTTTGGTCAATTTGGCCTTTTAGATGCAATTAATAAATATGATCCAGAAAAAAATGTAAAATTTAAAACGTATGCGGTAACACGTATCCGTGGTGCAATTTTTGATGAATTGCGTCAACTTGATTGGGTTCCTAGATCTGTTAGACAACGATCAAAAGCAATAGAAAATGCAATTGCAAATGTCGAATCAAGGCTTGGTAGACCGGCTACAGATCAAGAAGTTTCTAAAGAAATGGGACTTTCGTTAGAAAATTATCATAAAGCTGTTATGAACGTTTCTGGAACTAGTATACTTTCTCTTAATGATACATGGTATGCAGGAGATGAAAATGATAGTATGTCTATAGGGGACAGTATTGAATCTCCGCCAAGCATGAATCCTGATGTTATTGTTGAGCGTGAAGAAATTAAACGCGTTATAACAGAAGCAATAAATGAATTGCCAGAAAAAGAAAAAATGGTACTGGTTCTTTATTATCATGAAGATCTTACTTTTCGTGAAATAGGGCAGGTACTGCAAGTAAGCGAAAGTCGTATATCACAACTTCATACTAAGGCCAATCTTAGATTACGAGCAAAACTAACAAATATTAGAAAGGGTATTATGTAAGGGTAGTAAAATGGTTACTTTAGATCAAATTCGAAAAGATATTACTATTCTTTATAAAAATGAAATAAACCTACGATATGTAGATGTTAATGCCTCATCAGTAGAAGAAGCCCTTGCAGATGCAGCACTTCAGCTAGATACAAGCGTAAAAGCACTCGAATACGAAGTGTTAGAAACTGGATTTAATGGTGTTATGGGCCTTATGAGGCGTCCGTGGCTTTTACGCATTTATGAAAATGAAACAGCACGTAGTAAAAGAAGTAAAATGGCTGCTGGTAGTGATCTTTTTGGTGAAGAAGCAGAGGTTGCTGTTGAAAGTCTAGACAAAGATGGCATGTATTATATACGACGTTTTGGCTCTCAGGTATTTTTAAAGGTAGTTCCACCAGTTGCAAATGGTTCTCCTGTTGCACTTGCAGAAGTAATGTCACAGGTTGATAATGGTGTTGTTATTGAACTTAAAAAAGACCTTGTAAAAAACTCAGTCAAAAAAGGAACGAAAGGTGAGTATGTAGACATTGGACATTTTGAACATATTCAAGCTGCAGATGCAACTTTTTATAGTGATATTAGCAATGATGAAATGAGTGTTTGTATAAATGCACAACAACCAGGAAAAGGCGGAGCGGATATAGAATTTCAGCAAGTTATGCGTCAATTAACAACCCAGGGAGTTACACATGGTATAAATGAGGAAAAAATACAAGAATTTGTAGATAATCCTGTTTATGGGACTCCTTTTGTCGTAGCGGAAGGGATTCCTGCTGTTAATGGACGTGATGCATATATTTCATATAAGTTTGAAACAGATAAAACTAAATTGCGTGCAAAAGAAAGTGCTAGTGGACAAATTAACTTTAAAGAGTTAAATACTATTCAAAACGTTGTTGAAGGACAACCGCTTGCCCAAAAAATGCTTGCAGAGCGGGGTAAAGCTGGTAAGACAGTTAAGGGTCGCTATTTAGAAGCTACTAATGGCAAAGATATAAAAATTCCATTAGGCAAAAATGTATCTATTGACCCTGCTGATAAACGCACTATTGTTGCAGACATAAATGGACAAGTTCTTCTAGATAATAATAGAGTAACTGTAGAGCCCGTTTTAGAAGTAGATGAAGTTTCCTTAAAGGCTTCCAATGGAAATATTACCTTTAACGGTACTGTTATTGTTCGAAAAAATGTTCAAGATGGGTTTAATGTTAAGGCTACTGGTAATATTGAAGTAGGTGGTACTGTTGGTAATGGTATTGTAGAAGCAGATGGTGATATTATTGTATCTCTTGGTATTCGTGGTAAAGAACAAGGTACTATTAAAGCTGGTAAATCTATTTTGGCTAAATTTATAGAAAATGCCACTGTCTTTGCTGAGGAGAATGTTGTTGTTACTGATGGTATTATAAATTCTCGAGTTACTGCTAATAAAAAAATTATAGTTAATGGTAGTAAACGAGCTGCTATAGTTGGAGGACACCTTTTTGCAACAGAAGAAATACGTGCTAAAAATATAGGCTCTGTAGGTGGTAACGAAACAATTCTTGAAGTTGGGTATGACCCACGAGCAAAACAACGGCTCGATGAGCTTAACAGAAAAAATCATGAGGCACAAAAAGAACTGGAAGAAATAAACTTAGATATAGCAACCCTTGAAAACCAAAAAAAGATTCGTCGTCATCTATCCCCAGATAAAGAACAAAAACTCGGAGAGCTTAAAAATACCAGAGAAGACATTATTGTTGCTTCTGATGATATGCACGTTGAAATTGAAGAAATTCAGGCACATTTGCGTGAATTAAAAGTTGTTGGTAAGGTATTTGCGTCGGGTACTATTTATGCTGGTGTTAAAATTTGGGTGCGAGATATTAAAGATGAATTTAAGAATGATGTTAAATCGGTTACCGTATATGCTGAAAATGGATACCCGCAGCATGGTAAATATGAAGAGCCTAAAGATAATGCAGATATAAGGATACCAGATGGCTATTCAGCCAATTGATTTACAGACAATGTATGCTTCTCTTGCAAAAGTATCAAAAAAAGTTGCCTTTGACCAACAAGGGTTGCAGCTAAAAAAATCGATGAATGAGGATCTTAAAACACAAAAACAAGCTGAAGAACAACAAACTGTTCAAAAAACAAAAGATCAAGAAAATATTCAAGCTGTAAGTGAAAACAACGAGCATACTAATAGTGGTCAAGAAATGTCTTCTGAAAAAAAAGAATCTGAAAACAACAAGCAAACTCTTATAGAAGATACAAAAGAATATGAAAAAATAAAGGATCTTACACTTGGACGGCACATTGATGTTTCTGGCTAATGTTAGGTGATATATGACTCAAACAATTGTTC
>DASRMY010000006.1:0-2337 GCA_035647695.1 Treponemataceae bacterium
TTTTTTATCAAAGAGAGTACGTGATTAGTTACTGTTCACACCCTAATATAACAAAAAAAAGAGAATAACTCTGTATTCTCATTTTTTTGTGTGTTAAAATCATCGATTGAATATTTCGGCTACGCTTTCATAGAGGTTTTCATTTTTTGATTTTGAATAAGCAATGATACTCATGCTGGAGCTAAAATTACTAATACTTTCAAAACTTCTGAATGCCATGACTTGTTTTATCTTACGTTTTAACACCCTGAGCAGTCGCTCGGCCAAATTATTTGTTGTTGGGACATCTGGCTCATGCAAGAACAACAGATGGTTATCCATATATTTATCTAATCTTTTATATAGGTTAAGGCCGTCTCTGTAATATTTACTAGGAGGCTCATATTCATATTCACTCTTAGCCACAGCTAAGATATTTTTAAATTGTGATTCAAATTCTTCTACTAAGTTTTCATCTGGTAAGTTTTCTGGCCCAAGGCTGTTTTGGTAATGGATCATCTTACGTATCAGTTCCCGCATCTGTTTGTTCCACTTAAGACCAGGCTCGTTTTCCATACTGTCTTTAAGATATCTCGATATATGCGCCATGCATTCTTGGTGCCCAGTGCCATAGTTGTAAAAGGTTTTGTCATGATCATGAACTAAAATTCCTTGGTAATCTTCAACGGGTGTTCCTTTAACACCTTTATGACCTTTATTTTCACGTGCAAAATACATCGCCTTATCTGGTGTGGCACATACATAAACATGAGTATTTTTTCCGTTAACTCGCGCATTTGTGCAGTCAGTATTCATTACGGGGGAAAGCAAAAGATCAGAAAAAAGTTTATTTTGCTGTGCTTTTGTTTTCTGAGAAAACTGGTGACAAAGACCGTTTACCATTCCTTTTGAAATGTTGAGTGTACCTGCTGTAAGCTCTGACAAAAATTCACGTGTCTTATCGATGGAGACGGAGCAATGGTTATTGAGTAGGAATAAAAATGATTTAATACTGCCTCCGTAATTGATGTCATTTTGTATACCATCAGGAAACTTTGCATGTACGCGCTGACCAGTTTTTATATTTCTGAATTCCATCGTGTAATACTCGTCAACATCGACGCTTATATGTAGGTTTATTAACTGTTTGGTAATAATATTTCCAGCCGATTTATAGTTTGGATTTCCTTCATATTCTTTTGGCGCAGGTATAAGTATTCGCTTAGTACACTCTAGTTTTTTTCGTTTATGACCTGTATGTCCAGGTTGCCCTCCTGGCTTTTTTCCTGTTTTTTCTCTACTATTTGCAATTTTTTTATGATTTGGTTTCATAGATGAAGGAATGGAAGAGTTTTCATAGTCCCGGTTTATCTGAGCTTTTAATTTCTGGTTTCTTCCTTTTTCCTCTTCAAGTTCCGTTTTTACCTGGTATAACTCTATATTTTTCTGCGTAAGTTTAGTTTTGATTTCTCCCAGTTGAATTTCCGCATTAAGCGCTCTTTTTTCCAATTCTCTGATCTTGCTTTCATTTATAAAAAGTTGTTTTGCATGCTCTTTTTCGAGATCGTCATATACATCCGCCCAATTTTTTCGCATGATAGTTAAAAGATTGCATGCATTTGTTAGCTTGGATTTTAGTTTACTTACTTCACGTTTTTTCTCGGATAGCAAAACCTCAAACTGCGAGCGCATTGATATATACTTATCTCCAGATTCAAATGCTTTAACACGTGCACTTAACCCATGTACTTTGTATTGTAAATATGTGATGTGCTCGAAGTTTGAGTTGATCAAATTATTCTTTTCCTTTTAACGTTTCGATTTCGTTTTGCAATGCAGCGATTAATAACTGCTGTCCTTCAAATTTTGCCTGCAGCTTATCGTATAATTTTTTATAGTCAGTCTTTTTCTCTTTTGGCTTACTTTTAACCTTGTCTTTTCTGCATCTACCATCTGTGGGAACTATTTCACCTGTATCGGCATCTACCCTCCCAATTAAAGTTCTTTTAGCTCGACTTGTCTTTTTCTCTTTGTCCCAATAAGAATGTGATTCATAAGCGTAAGTGATATTAGATCGCTTGTCGTGCTGATAAATAATTGCCATAACTTTTCCTCCTAAAACAACTAAATGGTTACGTGTATATTGTAACACGTAACCATAGTAATTGCAACATATATTTTAAGAAAAATAGCAAGAAAATAACGAAAAAAGCACCGAAAGCTCAAGAACTTTCGGCACTTCTTTTTATCCTGTTATTTACTTTTTTCTTAATTAGGAGTTTATTGCTGGTTAGTGGGGTTATTTTCTCTGGTTAGGGTGTGAACAGTAACGATTCATTTCTTTAAGCGACCTCCTGG
>DASRMY010000007.1:0-2326 GCA_035647695.1 Treponemataceae bacterium
GTATTGTATATTGTGTATTTGAAATACAAAATTAACCCTAGATGTATCAGATTTTTTACAAAACCCCGACCTAAATTGTCTCATATCATATTTGTTTCGAGCACCAGGTAGGGAGCCATAGAGTGCGTAGGTAATCGCATCTAAAATTGTCGATTTGCCAGAACCTGTTTTTCCGCTTATTAAAAAAATTTCATCAAGTTTTCCAAAGTCTATTGTATGAATTCCGACAAAGGGACCAATGTTTTCTATTTCTAAAAAATCTGCTTTCATTATAGCATCTCCAAAAAGAGTTTTTTTGCCTCTTTCCATTCATCTTCTGAGCTATCAGAAAAGGTATCTGCAATAAAAGCGGTAAAGAGTTTTGCATTATCTATTTTTCCCAAATTAGTAGTATCTTCAAATAGTTCTTGGCGTTGGGTGAAGTGTTGTTGGTCGTCAGTGCTTGTTAATGCCCTTTGGTGTATAGCCATCACAAAAGGATACATAGTTTGCAATCTTGCTAGCGGATTTTCTACAAGAATTGTATCAGTGCACGTTATTTCTAAATATGCATTTTTCAAATATTCTTTTGAGAACCCAAATTTTTCCATTGCATTAAAAGTACCTTCTTCAAATTCTGAAAACCTTCCTTCTAACCTGAGTACTGGATGAAGCGGTTCTATTGGAACTTTTACGGTTTTTAATCTGCTTTGTTCAAATAAGTCACCCACTTTTGCATTTATGTCAATGTGAATGTGCAAAAAATGTTTTTGTCGTGGAGGCATGTTTTTGCCGGTGTTTTTAAACGAGGTTTCAAGTGGCGAACCTGCGTATTCAGCATTAGAAGCTGGTTTTAATGGCTTGTGAATATGACCAAGGGCAACATAATCAAAAAAAGAAAAGACCTTTGGGCTGACATAGCCTGCGCTTCCAATTGCAGTATGTATTTGAGCGTCTGAATTTTCAGTTGTCGTGTTAGAAGTTATGCTCTTAGGCAGGGTAGTTAGATGTGCGCTTAAAAGTACTGGTACGTTATTTAGTTCTGGTTTGCTTTTTTGTAGTTTTTTATGTTGTTCTGTTATTAGTCTAATTCCTTCTTTAACAAGTTCGCTTTGTTTGTATAAGGGTGCATCCTCGGGTGTTGTAAAGTCGCCAGGGTATAAAAACGGCAGTTGGTACAAAACACCAGCAATTGGTAGTGTTTCTACAGTTTTTTGTTCTTTTTTTGCTGGTTTATACAGAAAAACAGGCTTTGTGCAGTCTTTTGCTTGCGTGCAAATATGAATATTGTGAGATTCTAGTAACCGTGTTCCAAAACTCATTCGTTTTGCTGAATCGTGATTGCCAGAAATAATGCAAATGGCAAGAGTAGGAAAGGAGGTATGGGTAGAAACTAAAAAAGAGTCAAGAAGACTAATTGCTTTTGCAGGGGCAATTGCTCTATCATAAATATCACCTGTAATTACAAGAGCACTATACGGCTTGTTAGCATCAAATTCTTTTTGTAATTCTTGTGTAATCTGACCTAAAATATGTTTTTGATCTTCTAAAAGCGAGCGTTCGTAAAAAATTTTACCTAAATGAAGGTCTCCAGTGTGTAATATCTTTAACATAGTCAAAGAATATCATAAAAAATATAAAAAAACAGTCTTAGAAAAAGCTTCAATTATCTTTGCAAAGCTTAGCCATTATGCTAGTGTGTTTGTATGTCAAATACAAAAGTAATACGTGCAAAAGTGCTTGGTTATTGTATGGGTGTTAGAAGAGCTACTGATACTGCTATTCAAGCTGTAAAAGATTATTCTGCTAACAGAGCGTTTGGTTGCAATGTAACTGATGCAAAAAAAGTTGCCACACTCGGCCCGCTTATTCATAATAGAATAGCCTTAGAACAATTAAAAAAACGTGGGCTTGGTCAAATAGAAACAGAAAACGTAGATGAAATAAATGCAAAAGATAATCCCGTAATTATATTGCGTGCGCATGGTGAGCCGCCTGCAACAAAGAGAATATTAGGCGAAAAAGGATGTACTCTTATTGATGCCACTTGTCCTCGTGTGCTATCGAGTCAAAAAAGAGCAGGTTCTTATGCACTAAAGGGCTATACTGTTATTATAGCTGGTGATAATAATCATGCTGAAGTTATAGGTATTTCAGGTTATGCTCAAGAGCACGGGCAAGCATGTTATGTGGTCGAAAACAGCAAAGATGCGCAGCAATTATTACACGAGCATTTTTCATCTGAGGCAAGGCAAAAGCATCTTGTTGTACTTATTGCCCAAACAACCTTTAGCCCTGAAGAATATGAGGCTATATCGAGGGTGTTTAAAAAGACGCTTAATAATAT
>DASRMY010000008.1:0-5381 GCA_035647695.1 Treponemataceae bacterium
GTATTAGTACTAATGAAATAAAATTAAAGGAAGAGGAGAAAATGAATCTTAATGAAATTTCTACTACTATCTCGCAGGTGAACAAAAAACATATTGATAACGCCTATCTTTTAAATCCTTTTAACATAATATATGAAAGAAGTGATATGCACGTTATGCTTTACTTTACTGGTCATGCAAAATATGAAGCAATAGAAGCCACTATAAGTGAAAAGAATACGAATGATATTCGAGTTATAATTACGAGACATGACCAAACGCAAATTGATTATATGAATAATCGGGAAAAAGTTGATAAAATACAAGAAGCGGATATAAATCGTGAAGTGTATTATGCCCAAATCAATTTTAAAAACAATCGTAAAAGTTCAAAACCAGAAGTTATATTGCAATTTCGAACGGTAGATAACGAACAAGTAGATTTTAAGTTACTCTGTGTATCAAAACCCTCAAAGACCCATGCAGGCCTAACAGATCCCGAGGGACATTCAGCGAAAACCTCATTACCTCTGATGTATAGGGATCTAAGTACTCTCGCAAGTAATAAAAGTAGTGTTCAAATTGATGGAATAAAGTACACAATCCCAGTTTTAATACATGTGCCAATTTTTTTTACAGGACTAAAAGGGTATTATTCAGAAAATTTTAAGATGGGAATAATCCGTACAGGTGAAAGGGATACCGATATTATTGAATCTCCGAGTGCCTATGAGGTTGGTAATAAATGGGTCTATAAAACAGATGATAGGTTGAGTGAATACACTATTACCAAAATAGAGACTAGCAATATCACCATTACAAGTTTAAATGAAATTATATCGGGGGTACTGATCAACGACACCATTGGAATAATAACTATTGGTATTTCTGCCGTTGGGGATACGAGTTCGATGCTTATTTCTTTTGATACACCTTTATTCAATAATTTAGACTGCGATTCAGAGACTGGTTTTAGTATTAGTATTGATGAAAATAAAAACTTAATAACGGGCACAGTAAAATACAAAAGTAAACCAGAAGGTCAAGAATATCAATTAAATCCTTCTGAACCTACATGGGCTCTAAGTAGAAAAATGGATATGGTGATACATCAAGATTTTCATACTATAAACTGGAAAAGTGTGATAGATGTGAATGAGTAGCCATATATAGATTGCGGTGCTATGTTTTCTTATCACTAATTGCGCTAATTCAAATTATTCTTGATTCTGTTTCAAAAAAAACCATCGTTTACGGAAAAAGATTTTTCGGATGAAGAACTACGTTTATTAAAAAGAATTTTAAGAAACGAAAAATAATCACCACGACATATTCAGCTGTGGTGCCAGGGTAAAACACTGTATGAGATTACCCAACAATCACTCATCACTTTTTTTTTGCATACGACACATGTTTGTATATGTATAATGAATAATGGCAAAAAAGAGGGTGATACCAATTAAGCCACATATTAAAATAATAGACTCCCTATACCTAGAATCTATCGTAGCAGAAATAATGCAGGTAATGCATAAAAACAACTGAATACTGTATAGGATAGTTAAGACACCCCACGTAGAATATCCCATTTTTAATAATTTATGATGGGTATGTGCTTTATCCCCATGCATTATTTTTTGTTTGTCTCGTATACGACGCCATATAGCAGCTATGGTGTCGTAAATTGGTAATGATGCTAGCAAAAAAACAATGGGCATTTTATTATATTCAAACGTTGTATTTGTCGAGTAAAGGGGCAATACAGCAACCATAAAGCCTAAAAACTGACTACCACCATCACCCATAAATATTTTTGCTTTAGGTTTGTTGTATACTAAAAAACCTGCAAGAGCGCCAGCAAAAATTAAACATAACCCAGATATTAAATGAGAATTTGTAAAAAACAAAATACCATATGTGAGCATTATAAAAAAGCTTAAGCCCCCGCAAAGTCCATCTAAGCCATCTATTAAATTAAACGAATTAACTACTCCTAAAATCCAAATAAAAGATATTGCTGGACCTAATAGACCTAGTTGAATTGGACCAAAAGAAGTAAAAGTAAAGCCAAAAAAAACCACAATAAAAGCTGCAAGTATTTGTGCAACAAGCTTATATCGCGCTTTTAATGTAATTATATCGTCTAAAATGCCAAAACAAAATATAATAAGTCCCCCTGATAGAAGAGGCAGTAATCGTTGCATGTTGGTAACTTCTTTAGTAAACACGTATACGATAGATACTATTAAAAAAGAAAGAACAAAGCCAATGCCACCCATGCGAGGGATGTTGCCTTTATGAATTTTACGCCCACCAGCGGTGTCAAAAATATTAAATTTATTGCATATTTTAATAACTACAGGTACTATGACAGCTGAAATTGCAAATGACAGTACTATATACATGCTTGTTTTCATGAACAGCATCCTTTGTTATGTATTAATTGGTTTTGCACGTCATTGTAACACAAAATATTGTTTTGTCAAAGATAGTGTGATAGTATGGTTGCAATCGTATAGTAGTATAGTTACATGAGGGACTAAATAGGTGAACAAAAATTGTAATGCTTCTTGTCAAACAGCACTAGATTATGCCAAACTCTTACAACGCCCACTTATAAGGGTAGATAAGGAACCAATACGTCAAATGGTTAAAGGCAAAGTAATTTTAGTGACAGGAGCTTGTGGTTCCATTGGCTCTGAAATTTGTCGACAATTAAAAACATACAAGCCCAAACAACTTATTTTACTAGATATTGACGAAAGCGGTTTACATGATAGTACCGTGCGTCTTTTACATTATAAAAAACAATGGTGCGATACTGTTGTGCCAGTTCTTTGTGATATTAAAAACCAACCTAAAATTAACAGAATTTTCGCCACGTTTAAACCAGATATTGTCTTTCACGCCGCAGCGTATAAACATGTACCTATGCTTGAGAAGTATCCAGAAGAAGCTATCTTAAATAATGTTGTAGGTTCGTACAATGTTCTTCGTGCTGCCACGTTTGCGTGTGTTAAAAAAGTTGTTGTTATTTCTACTGATAAGGCAGTGAATCCTACAAGTGTTATGGGAGCAACCAAGCGCGTTGTTGAGCTTGAAGCTGCTATGTTAAACAGTGAGCAAACTCAAATGGTGTCAGTACGTTTTGGTAATGTGCTGGGTAGTCGTGGTTCTATGCTGCCTCTCTTTATAGAAGAAATTCAAGCTGGTGTGCCAATTACGGTGACTGATAAAAATATAATTCGTTATTTTATGACTATTCCTGAGGCAGTTAGTCTTGTTTTTTTAGCAGGTCATATAGGTAAAGGTGGTGAGGTAATGGTACTTGATATGGGTAAGCCAGTAAACATATATGAATTTGCCAAACGTCTTGTATCACTGTATGGTAATACAGAAAAAAACAACATTGTTATTACAGGACTTCGACCAGGTGAAAAAATGTACGAAGAATTGCTTGCTAACAAAGACAATACAATACCAACTGCAAATTCATATATTTTTAAAGCCCAGGTAAGTGGAGAACTCGAAAAAGAATCTTTTTTTGAACAAATGCACGGAATAGAGCATAAAAGCCCGCATTCGTTGTTGCGTTGGTTGCATCAAATAGTACCAGAGTTTGTAGAACAATAACGCAAAGCACGCTTGAAAGTACGGTTGTTATTTTATAAAATAGAGTATGAGAGTTTTTCTTCTTAATTTTTTGTGATATACTCCGATAATTAGATTATGATAGAAGTTGAACGCTTAAATGGTACAAAATATTGGATTAACCCTCATCAAATTGAAATGATAGAATGTAATCCTGATGTAACCCTGTGTATGCTCTCGGGTAAAAAACATATAATCCTTAATTCACCTGAAGATATTGTAAAAAAAATAATAGATTACCGAAAAAAAATCGGTGCATTTAAAAACGAACTGTAGGGAGGGGCGTTTTAATGGATATAGCAAGTGTAATTGGTATTATAGGTGGCTTTTTTTCCCTTATTTTTGCCGTAGCAACGGGTCCTTCTGGTTTAAGTGGTCTTGGTGGTATTTTTAATGTTCCATCACTTATCTTTGTTGTTGGTGGTTCGTTTTTTGCGCTTTTACTTTCGTTTCCTTTACGGCGGGTATTTAAACTTTTTGCTGTAATGGGGCGGGTTTTTAAAGTTCCAAGTATTAATGACCAAACGCTTATTCAAAACATGGTTGCTTTAGCAGAAAAAGCCCGTCGTGAAGGTATTCTTGCTTTAGAGGAAGGGCTCGAAGATATGAATGAGCCTTTTATGCAAATTGGTTTGAGACTCGTGGTTGATGGTACTGATGGTACGGTTATTAAAAACATAATGGAAAATGAAATAAATCAGCTTGAAGAGCGGCATCTTGGTTGGATTAAAATGGTTATTCAATGGGCTGGTTTAGGTCCTTCTTTTGGTATGATGGGAACGGTTGTTGGTCTGATTGGAATGCTTCGAAACATGGAAGATACATCTGCTATTGGTCCTAATATGGCTATTGCGCTTGTTACAACCTTGTATGGTTCTTTGCTAGCAAATATGTTTTTAGTTCCTATAGCAAATAAACTTACCTTTAATCATGAAAACGAGATTAAAACATACGAAATGATTCTCGAAGGGGTTCTTTCTATACAAGCAGGAGATAACCCTCGTGTTCTTGCCATGAAGTTAATAACATATCTTGAGCCAGAGTCACGAAAAACAATAGAAGCAGATGTATTAAAGGATTAGGGAATGGCAAAAAAACAAAAAAAAACGGTACAAGGTGCTTCCAAGGCATGGCTTGAAACCTATGGTGATATGATTACGCTCATGTTGTGCTTTTTTGTTATGTTATTTAATCCTACAGAGATAGATAAGGTGCAAATTGCTGCTATTTCTGTCGCTCTTAGTGGTGATCCTAATGTTGGTGGCATTTCGTTATCTGCTGGTAGTATGGCAGATTTGGGTAATAATATAAATGCTTTACCTGCTATGGAAAAGGGTAAAAACCTTGGTCCTCAGCTTAAAAAGGCGGTGAGTCTTTTTTCTCCTGACTTAAAATCTAACAAGGTTACCATTACTTCAGATCAGCGTGGTTTGGTTATTACCCTTGCATCTGATTCTTTTTTTGCTACAGGTAGTGCTGAGTTAGATATACAAGAGAGTCGTGATTTTCTTTTTCAGTTAGCACAATTGTTTAATTCGGGTGATCTTGCTGACCGAACATTCCGAATTGAGGGGCATACAGATTCAACGCAAGTTTTATCTGAACAGTGGCCAAGCAATTGGGAGCTTTCTTCTATGCGAGCTATTAATGTTTTGCATTATCTTAGTGATTTTGGTGTAGATGAAAATAGGTTTTCTGTATCTGGTTATGCAGATTCAATGCCCAAGTTTAGCAATAATACTGCAGAAGGG
>DASRMY010000009.1:0-2000 GCA_035647695.1 Treponemataceae bacterium
ATGACCGCCATTACTATTGCTATAATAAAACCTGCATATAAGTCTTTGTATTCTTTTTTCATTTTTGTTGCTCCTCTTTTTTTAATTTTATATTATTAATTATAAGGGTCAACGATTTCATTGTCAACCCTTATTTTAAAAATCTGCTTTGTTTTGTGCTTTATTAATTATCTACAATATTAAATTCATCTATAATTATTTCTATAATTTCCTCAACTGTATCAACTGTCCATTCACTAGTTAAAACATTGTTATCTGTTTCTAGATTGTGTACATTAAAGCTGTAGGCTGTATTTCTTTCATTATTGAATAATCTACCTTTCATTCTTGGCTCAAAACCAAATTTACTTGGTACTATTTCAACGTCATGCGACACCATTTCTGTAATTCCTATTCCATAAACCTCATTGAACTGTTTCCATGTCATTTCTTTTTGCATTTTGCATTCTCCATTCTGTTTTTGTATGTCTCTTACTCACTAAAACCATTGTACATTGTCTAGTTTTAATTTTCAAGTAAAACGGCTATTTGTAATATATTTGTAATATTTGTAATATAACCGTTTTAATTCAAAATTAATTTACCTATTATTTTAAAGGGCTATGCTTTTCTGTATCATAACCCTTTTTAAAATTCCGTTTTGTTTTGGGCTAAATTACTTCGATAACATTTTCATTATCATCATGTAATTCAAATTCATATCGACTTGGGTAAAAATGTGTATGATATGGCATATTAAATTCACTTAGAATAAAGTTTACACTGTCTCTATCACTGTTACTAACACCATAAACATCTAACACTTTTTTGTTTACTGTATCAATTTCTAGCGTTTGTGTTCCCCAATGTCTCAATTTTACGATATTATTTTCAATTTCTACTGCATATTTCTCTTCAAGTTTACCAATATAACCATATTCACGTTGTCTACCGTTTACCCTTGCGAATCCTTTTTCCTGTGCTTTTTCTACTAAATTTTCTAATTGTTTACTCATTTTTATCCATCCTTTTTTTGTTTTGTTTTGTCGCTCAATTAATATTATAAGGGCTATCGTTTTTAAAGTCAAGCCCTATTTTAAAATTTCGTTTTGTTTTGCGCTTTATTATCTTAATTCATAATTGAATACTCGATTAAATTCTCTTTTTTGTATAGCTCATTTTCTAATGACTCGATATAATCATATAACTCTTCAATTTCTCTTCCAAGCTCCATTGCATAGATTGCACAAATGTCTTCACTTTCTGATTCTTTCTCAATTTTTTCTAAAAATTTCTCTGCGCTTTCTAATTCTAATTTAATCTCTTCTACTGTCATTTTAATTTTCCTCTCTGTTTTGTTTTTTGTTTTGCTGTATCACTCAATTAATATTATAAGGGCTAACGATTTGATTGTCAACCCTTATTTTAAAAAACTGCTTTGTTTTGGGCTAAATTACTCGTTTAGATAGTCTTTATAGGATTCATATGATTCTTTTAACTGTTCATTCTCTATGCTTAATAACTCCATTTTTAAGCTATTGATTTCAATGTCTAGACTAGTGAACGTTCTCCAATTATCCCAATTTCCCCACTCATGATTAAGCTTTAATAACTCACTTCTCTCTTGTTTTTCTTTAATCTTGAACTCTAATAATTCACTTTTTGTTATCATTTTTTTTTCCACCTTTTTTATAATTTTTGTTTTGCTGTAGCTCTTAATTAATATTATAAGGGTCAACGATTTCATTGTCAACCCTTATTTTAAAAAACCGTTTTGTTTTGTGCTAAATTAATTAAATTTTAAAGATAAATTTTCCCACTCTTTTTTGTATGTTTTCTCTAACTGCTCGTTTTCATGCTCCAGCTCAAGTATCTTATATTTATTGTATTCTTTTTTTGCTTTTAAGTAGTCCACTTTTAGTTGAAATGCTTCAATATCGTTATGAACTTCATTGCTTTCAAGTAACGTCATTCTAAGCATATCTTTATATTCTTTTGCTACTTGTGCCATAGCCATATAG
>DASRMY010000010.1:0-6423 GCA_035647695.1 Treponemataceae bacterium
ATATAGTATTGCAGATAAAATAAAACCAATAAAAAGCCCACCTAATGTAAACAAAAATGTAGCCGTATTTTCATAATAGAAAAAACTAGTCGCAAGCGACCACCCAATAACACCACTTGCTATAACAGTTACGGCAATTGATATATAAATTATCCAAGAAAATAATTTTGTCATTTTTCCCTCCTCTTAATTTGTCACATAGTATACCATGTTTCTCTATGTAAATGCACAAACAAAAAATATATAAATAATTTTTTATTTATATATTTACATAGAATGGTTTTTTTTGTATACTAAGTTACAACATAAAACTGCAAAGTTTGCGAAATACCGTATTATTATGCAGTTATTTCGCTTTTTTGTCAGCTTTTTTATAAAGGAAGATATCTATGGGACACAAAGTAACTATTATTGGATCGGGAAGCGTTGGCTCAACAATTGCTTACACAATGGCTGTTAATGGAATTGCAAATGAAATAGTAATGCTAGATATTAATACAGAAAAAGCATTAGGTGAAGCGTTAGATATTCGCCAGGGGCTTCCTTTTTGCCCCGCAGCTACTATTTATGCTGGTACGTACGAACAAGCAAAGGGTTCTGACCTTGTCATTGTAACATCAGGTATGGCTCGTAAACCAGGTCAATCACGACTTGATCTTGCTCAAGCAAATGTAGATATTACAAAAAGTATTATTCCTGATATTACAAAGTATTGCCCCGATGCAACATATCTTATTGTTGCAAACCCAGTTGATGTTTTAACGTATCAGTTTTTTACAACATCAAATCTTAATCCTAAACAAATTATTGGCTCGGGTACTATTTTAGATACAGCACGTTTGCGAGCACGTATTGCCGAATACTATAAAATTAACCAGCAAAATGTTCATGCCTATGTTTTTGGTGAGCATGGAGATTCTTCTTTTGTCCCATGGTCAGTTGCAAATATTTCAAATATTCCAGTAGATGACTATGCATCATGCATTACCGACAAATCACGACTTGTTCCCCCTTTAGTACATTCTGAAGTTGAAGAATATGTACGTAAATCTGGTGGGCGTGTTATTCAACGTAAAGGAGCGACTTTTTATGCTGTTTCTATTTCTGTTTGTCATATTGCCAAATGTTTATTTAGTGGTATAGATACCACAATGACTGTTGCTTCTATGATGAATGGAGAATATGGCATAAAAGACGTTTGCTTAAGTATTCTTTCTGTTGTTGGAAATATTGGTGTTGAGAGTAAATTAGAGGTTCGACTAACAGACAAAGAAATTGAACTATTACATCATAGTGCAGATTGCTTAAAAACCGTAATGCATAAACTTAATTTTAATTAGAGGTCGTATAATGAATTATAGAATAGAACATGATTCGATGGGCGAGGTAAAGGTTCCTGCAGATACATATTGGGGAGCTCAAACAGAGCGAAGCAGAGAAAATTTTTTAATAGGTGTTGGTATAGAAACAATGCCACGAGAAATTACAAACGCTTTTGGCTACTTAAAAAAAGCTGCCTCAATTGCTAATAATGCTTTAAACCCTGATAAAATGACAGATGAAAAAACAAGGTTTATTAGTAAAGCTTGTAACGAGGTTATTTCTGGTTCATTAAACGACCATTTTCCGCTTGTTGTATGGCAAACTGGTAGTGGCACTCAAAGTAATATGAACGCCAATGAGGTTATTGCAAATCGTGCAAACGAACTTGCAGGCTCAAAACTATGCCATCCAAATGATGATGTTAATATGAGTCAATCTTCAAACGACACCTTCCCTACAGCAATGCATATTTCTGCTGTGTTAGAATTAGAAGATACACTAGTACCTGCAATTGATACTCTAATTACGACCTTAAAAAAACTTGAAAAAGAAAACGAGGGGATTGTAAAAAGCGGGAGAACTCACTTACAAGATGCAACTCCGATTAGTTTTTCTCAAGAAATTAGTGCTTGGAGATCATCACTCGAACGCGATAAAGAATTTATTTTACTAACAGTACCACCATTAAAAGAACTAGCATTAGGTGGTACTGCAACAGGCACAGGCATAAATGCCCCAAAAGCCTTTGATGTTATCGTAGCAAAGGCTATTGCAGATTTAACAGGCAAAGATTTTAGTACTGCACCTAATAAGTTTCATGCTCTAACAAGCAAAGACGAGCTTGTTTTTGCTCATGGTGCTGTAAAAGCTTTAGCAGCAGATATGATGAAAATTGCAAACGATATACGTTGGCTAGCATCTGGTCCACGTGTTGGATTAGGTGAAATTAGCATACCTGCAAATGAGCCTGGTTCTTCAATTATGCCAGGAAAAGTTAATCCAACGCAAAGTGAACAAGTAACAATGGTTGCTCTACAAGTTATGGGTAATGATGCTGCTATTGGTATGGCAGCGAGTCAGGGTAATTTTCAATTAAATGTGTTTATGCCTCTTATCGCCTATAACTTTTTACAGTCTGTACGTCTTATGGCAGAGTCAATTATTTCTTTTAATAATAAATGTGTTGTGGGAATAAAGGCTAATAAAGAAAAAATGCATAATAACTTGCATAACTCTTTAATGTTAGTAACTGCATTAAATCCATATATTGGATATGAAAATGCCGCTAAAACATCTCATAAAGCCTTTGAAGAAAATATTTCATTAAAAGAAGCATGTGTTTCGCTTGGCTTTTTAACAGCAGAAAAATTTGACGAGGTTTTTTTACCAGAGCAAATGATATAACATATAATAGCGTGTGTTTACTACCTAACAGACCTATTATTTTATAGAAAGTAACTATAAAAGGACAATATATGAAATTTAGTTATTATCCTGGCTGTACATTAAAAAATAAAGCTAAGGATTTGGAGCAATATGCTTTATATAGTGCTAAAAAACTCGGCATTGAACTACAAGAAATTGACCAATGGCAGTGTTGTGGTGGTGTGTATCCTATGGGTAAAGATGAAATAGCACCTAAGCTTTCTTCTGTTCGTGCACTTGCTGATGCTCGTAATAAAAAACAAGATTTGGTCACCCTCTGTTCTGCATGTCATAATGTACTTAAACAAGTTAATAACGATATGGCAACAGATGAGGATCAAAGCGTAACTGTTAATACGTATATGGGTGGAAATTCTGCCTATGAACTTACAACTCCTTATACTGGAGAAACTACCGTTTTGCATTTTTTAGAAATCTTACGTGATACAGTTGGCTTTGATGCTCTTGCAAAACAAGTAACAAACCCTCTTATAGGCGAAAAAATTGGTGCCTATTATGGCTGTTTACTATTGCGACCAAGTAACGTTTTACAAATGGATAATGCAGAAAACCCAACTATTATAGAAGATTTTATAAAAGCTATTGGTGCAGATCCTGTTGTCTATGGACAGCGCAATGAATGTTGTGGAGCATATACAACACTAGAAAACAAAGCAATTCCGATAAAACGCAGCGCTATAATTTTAGAAAACGCACTAGATATGGGAGCAAAAATGCTTGTTACAGCATGCCCTCTTTGTTTATATAATTTAAATAAAAATGGTAATCACCCAGAACTTCCTGTTGTTTATTTTACTACTCTTCTTGCTGCATCCCTTGGTTCAATAGAAGCACAAGAAGCTTTAGAAAACAACAATTCAGGCGTAAATATATCAGTTACAGATGCGCCATGTTCTAAAGGAGTACAATAGTGAACAACATTGATCTTAGAGACGAAATTCTTGAACGCAGCGGTGTAAATCCTCTTAAATGTATGCGTTGTGGTAAATGCTCAGCGACATGCCCCAGCTATGATGAAATGGAATATCATCCACACGAATTTGTAAACATGGTAGAAACTGGCGATATAGGCCCGCTATTACAATCAGAATCACTGTATACTTGTCTTTCATGTTTTGCCTGTGTTGAACGTTGTCCTCGCGATGTAGAACCTGCAAAACTAGTACAAGCAATCAGAGATGCTGCTGTACGAGTAAAAGGCGGTAATCGTTTAAGTGCAGAAGATATTGTTGCTCAGTTAGATGAGGATCTTCCGCAACAGGCAATCGTAAGTGCTTTTAGAAAATACAAAAAATAAAGGATTCTATATATGCAACGAGTAGGTGTATTTGTATGTCACTGTGGCACAAACATTTCGGCCACTGTCGATGTCAAAAAAGTTACAGAAATCCTCGCTAAAGAACCAGGCGTAGTTCATGCTGACGACTACCAATACATGTGTTCTGAAGCAGGTCAAAACCTTATAAAAGAAGCAATAAAAGAGAAAAATCTAAGCGGTATAGTTGTTTGTTCATGTTCACCTCGTATGCATGAAAGCACATTTCGCAAGGCAGCAAAAGCAGCAGGTCTTAACCCATACTTAGTAGAAATAGCAAATATTCGTGAACAATGTTCATGGGTACATAAAGATATGAACGAAGCTACACCGAAGGCAATTGCCCTTGGTCGAGCAGCTATTGCTAAGGTTCATTTAAACACCCCTTTAGAAGCAGGCGAAAGTCCAGTCGAAAAACGTGCATTAGTTATTGGCGCAGGTATTGCAGGTATGCAATGTGCTCTTGATATTGCAGAAGCAGGCTTCCCAGTAGATCTTGTAGAGCGGGAATCTTCTATCGGTGGAATAATGGCAAAGTTAGATAAAACATTTCCAACACTCGACTGTGCATCCTGTATTATGACACCAAAAATGGTTGAATGTGCCCAGCATCCCAATATACATATTTTAGCATACTCAGAAGTACAAAAGGTTGGTGGCTTTGTTGGTAATTTTACTGTGGAAATTAAGAAAAAAGCTCGTTTTGTAGACGAAGAAAAATGTACTGGGTGTGGTTTATGCACAGAAAAATGTCCGGTAAAAAATATTTTTGACCCATTTAATGAAAACTTAAGTAAACGACGTGCAATAAATATTCTATTTGCGCAAGCTGTGCCTAAAGTTGCCACAATAGACCCAAATAGCTGTCTTATGTTACAAAATGGCAAATGTGGTATTTGTGCTAAGGTTTGTACAGCAAACGCCATTAATTATAAGCAAGTTGACGAAATTATAGAGCGTAAATATGGCGCAATTGTTATGGCAACTGGTTTTAACCCTATAAAGGTAGACCAATTTGACGAATACGCATACACACAGAGTAAAAATGTTATTACGTCCCTCGAGCTAGAACGCCTTATGAATGCTTCCGGTCCTTCGGGCGGTAAACTTGTACGTCCTTCAGACGGAACACATCCAAAAACCATTGTATTCCAGCAATGCGTTGGTAGCCGTGATACAACAAACCGCGGAAAAGAATATTGTTCTAAAATTTGTTGTATGTATACGGCCAAACACGCAATGATGATTCGCGAAAAATATCCAGATACAGAAGTCTATGTTTTTTATATTGATATACGTACTCCTGGTAAATCTTTTGACGAATTTTACCGCCGTGCTGTAGAACAGTACAATGTGAAGTATATAAAAGGTTCTATTGGTAAAGTTACACCCGCAGGTAATGGCACTCTGGCAGTTCAAGCATCTGATTTACTCATGGGCACACAAATGCATATAGATGCAGATATGATTGTTTTAGCAGCCGCTATGGAACCAGACGAAAGCGCTCAATCTGTCGCTACAATGTTAAATGCTTCTATCGATACAAATAAATTTATGATAGAAGCTCACCCAAAACTTCGCCCAGTAGAAAGTCCAACAGCAGGTGTGTTTTTTGCTGGCAGTTGTGCTGGTCCTCGTGATATTCCTGAAACAGTTTGTATGGCTTCTGGTGCAGCCGCAAAGGTTCTTGGTCTTTTATCTAAAGATACTCTTTCAACTAACCCATGTGTGGCAGAAAGTGACGAAAAAAGGTGTAATGGTTGTGGAGCATGTGAAAATGTATGTCCAGCAGGTGCAATCACCTATGAGGACAAGGAATTTAGAGACCTAAACAACATTGTAACCATTCGTCGAGTAGCACTAGTAAACCCAGCTGTTTGCTTAGGTTGTGGTGCTTGTACAGTTACTTGTCCTTCGGGTGCTATGGATCTTAAAGGATTTTCAAACAAACAAATTATGGCGGAGGTTGATCAATTATGTCTGTAACAAAAGAAGTAAATGAAATGCACGGCCCCGAGGGAGCTCCTGATCAATTTAGGCCTACAATCATAGCATTTTGTTGTAATTGGTGTTCGTATACAGGTGCAGATTTAGCAGGTACAAACCGTATTGAATACCCAGCCGACGTTAAAATTGTCCGTGTGCCTTGTTCTGGTCGTATAAACCCACTCTTTGTGCTTCGTGCGTATCAAAGAGGTGCTGACGGCGTTATTATTAACGGTTGTCACCCAGGTGACTGCCACTATACAACAGGTAACTTTTATGCACGCCGACGTATGACCCTTATGTTTAGTTTGCTCGATTATTTGGGCATTGACCGCAATCGAACAGTGTTAGAC
>DASRMY010000011.1:0-10417 GCA_035647695.1 Treponemataceae bacterium
CAGTTTGAACAAGGTTGAGAAACGCTGAAAAAACCTGCACTTCTCCTAACTTGCCCTGTTCCACCGCAAGCAAGACATGTTTTTTGCTTAGAACCAGCGGCACCGCCTGTTCCCTGGCACCCACTGCATGATTCATTATGAGAAAAAGTTATTTCTGCTTTTGTTCCATAAACAGCGTCCTTAAAATTTATTTCTAGATCATAACGTAAACTGGCTCCCTGATTACTTTGCCTTCGACCTCTAGAGCCCCCACCCATACTAGCACCAAAGAGATCACTAAAAATATCGCCAAACCCGCTGCCACCAAAAAGATCTTCAAAATCATGAAATGCACGAGAATACCCACCTGATGTTGCTCCACCCATTCCTTCTAGGCCATCAAATCCATATTGATCATATATTTGTTTTTTCTTGTCATCTGATAAAACTTCATAGGCCTCTGTAGCTTCTTTAAATTTTTCTTCAGATTTTTTATCACCTGGATTTTTATCTGGATGATATTTAATTGCAAGTTTTCGATATCCTTTTTTTATTTCATCTTTGGTTGCACTTTTTTGCACACCTAAAATTTCGTAATAGTCTCTTTTTGCCATATTATAGAATCCTTAAAATATTAATTACATGATATACAACTGCATATATAACTGCATATAAAAATTAGTTACAAGCATTAGTAGAGAATATAATAAAAATAACAAAAATAAACAAGAATGTATTTTTATTCTCATTAGCACAAGCATAAAAATACAAAAAAACCACAGATTTCTCTGTGGCTTTTTTTCTTAGCTTTTATTTTTCATCATCATCTACAACTTCATAGTCCACATCGTCAGCTGAGCCTTTGTCTGGCCCCTTATTATCAGTTGCCTCTGATTCAGAAGCGGTATCTGCAGCACCCTCTGAATCAGTACCTGCCGCAGTCGCAGCTGCTTGTTGTTTATACACTTCTTCGGCTATTTTATAAGAAGCTTCTTGTAATGCCTTTGTCTTAGCTTTGATATCTTCAACATCATCACCATTTAAAGATTCTTTTAAAGCTGCTGAAGCTTCTTCAATTTTTTCTTTATCTTCGGGCGAAACTTTATCACCAAGCTCTTTTAATGACTTTTCAGTTGCATACACCATTGAGTCAGCCTCATTGCGTGCATCAATTTTTTCCCGCTCTTTTCTATCACTTTCAGCGTTTGCCTCGGCTTCTTTTACCATGCGTTCAATTTCACTTTCACTTAGACCACTTGAAGATTCAATACGAACACTTTGCTCTTTTCCTGTTCCCAAGTCTTTAGCAGACACATGAACAATACCATTAGCATCAATGTCAAATGTAACCTCAATTTGAGGAACTCCTCGTGGAGCTGAAGGAATGCCTATTAAATCAAACCGACCAAGAGTCCGATTTTGCGCTGCCATTTCTCGTTCACCTTGCAATACATGAATAGATACGGCAGTTTGACCATCGGCTGCAGTCGAAAAAATCTGACTCTTTCGAGTAGGTATTGTTGTGTTTCTAGGAATAAGCTTAGTAAACACAGAACCCATTGTCTCAATACCAAGGGATAGAGGTGTAACATCTAAAAGAAGTACATCCTTTACATCACCACCAAGAATACCAGCTTGAATTGCTGCCCCAGTAGCAACAGATTCATCAGGGTTAACACCTTTTGATCCCTCTTTACCAAATATTGCCTTAACTTCTTCCATTACTTTTGGCATACGGGTAGATCCACCAACCAACAAAACTTCATCTACTTCATCTGCAGAGATTCCTGCATCTGAAAGGGCTTTTCGACACGGTTCTTTTGTTCGCTCAAGCAAACTTTCTGTCATTTGTTCAAATTTTGCACGAGAAAGCGATTTTTGTAAGTGTTTGGGACCACTTGAATCTGCTGTAATAAATGGCAAGTTTATCTCAGTGTTGGTTGAGGCTGAAAGCTCAATTTTTGCTTTTTCTGCAGCTTCACGCAATCGTTGAAGAGCCATTCGATCAGCTGAAAGATCAATTCCTGTGTCAGATTTAAATTCACTTACAAGCCAGTCTATAACTTTACGATCAAAATCATCTCCACCAAGCTGAGTATCGCCGTTTGTAGATAATACTTCGAAAACTCCATCCCCTAGTTCTAGAATAGAAATATCGAATGTACCACCACCAAGATCGTATACAGCGATTTTCCGATCATTTTTTTGCTCTTTGCTAAATCCATACGAAAGAGAAGCAGCTGTTGGCTCATTAATTATTCTTTTTACTTCTAAACCAGCAATTTTACCAGCATCTTTTGTTGCCTGTCTTTGTGCATCGTTAAAATAAGCAGGTACCGTAATAACAGCTTCGGTAACTGTTTCACCTAAATAATCTTCCGCTGTTTTTTTCATTTTTTGCAATATAAAAGCAGAAATTTCCTGAGGCGAGTATTTTTTATCTTCTATCTCAATGCGAACATCTTCCCCATTGTCTTTTACCTTATAAGGTATTTTTGTTGCCTCACCACTAAGCTCTGAATATCGCATTCCTATGAAACGTTTAATTGAATATACCGTGTTTTCAGGATTAGTAACCATTTGGTTCTTAGCCGGTTGGCCAACGATGCGCTCGCCTTTTGCTGTAAAGCCGACAATAGAGGGTGTTGTTCGTCCACCTTCTGCATTTTGAATTACTACAGCCTCGCCACCTTCCATTACTGAAACACAAGAGTTTGTTGTTCCTAGATCAATACCAATAATTTTTCCCATTTTAGTCTCCTATAGATCCATCGGGCATCGTAACCATCACTTTTGCTGGACGGATCACCCGGTCTTTTAATTTATAACCCTTTAAATATACTTCTGAACAGATGGGGTCGGCAACTGCTCCTTCACACTTCCCTATAGCTTCATGAATATCATGATCAAATTCATCACCCTCTTCCCCATAACCTTCAAGACAATATTTGTTCGATAATGTAGTTTTTAACTGCTTATTAATAATTTTAATACCATCAACAACAGGTTTTAAACCACCTACTTCTTCATCGTTTTTATCCTCGCCTGCCACAAGGGCTCTATCAAAATCGTCCATAATAGGAATAAGATCAGTAAGAAGGTTTGTGTTTGCATAATCATATGCTTCTTGTTTTTCACGTTGCATGCGCTTTCGATAATTATCAAAGTCAGCCGTTTTACGTAAAAGCTTATCTTTTAAATCTTCCACATCTTTTTTAAGATTAGCAATTTCTTCCTCTATCGTTACGTCAGCTTCCTCTTCAGTCACTGTGCCAGTATCTATCTCACCCAGGATTTCTGCATTTTCATTGACATTTTCTGTCATTCCTTCAACCGTATAGTTGATTTTAGCAGACTCATCTTTGTTTTTTCTCTCTTTCTTTACACTCATGAATTTAAAATACTAAAAAATACTACAAAGCGTCAAATTTTTCACTGCTTTTTTTCTTTAATTATTACTTATTTTATATTCTGGTCCATTTTGACCAGCAAAAACATGAATAAATGTTTTTTCCATACACACCTGCTCAGCAAAAGAAACAAGATTCATTGCATAGCCAGAAAGAACATCATCAGGATTATAGAACAACTCTACTGCTTCCTTCTCACTCTCTGCTGCTGCAACTCGAGAAAAAGCAGCATGTATCCTGACAAGATCCTTTAATACTGGAAAAACATGGTTAAGGCGTTTTTCTTCAAATTTAAGCTGTAAAAACACCAATTGCATTTTTTCAAGCTCCTCATGTCCAGCTATAGCAGGATTAAACGAATTGTCAGCAGCATTATTACAATATAGCCATTCTGAAAAATCAGCAAAAAAGACAGAAGGTTTTATAGATAATGCTTGTACAACAGCATTGAACCATGGAACTGCTCGACCTGCTGAATAAAACGTATAGATTGCAAACGAAAACCTTTGTATTTTTTTTATATCTTGAGTAGATAATTGAGCAGTCGGCTTTAGATCTTTTGAATCTATAACAATATCATTTGGATACAATGACATTGCAAAATCAAGTGAATTGCAAAACATTTTTATACTTGAAAAAGGTGTTTGATCGAATTCATCCAGAACCTTTTTTGATTTTTTAAACACATAGTTAGATGCGTTAAGTTCAAAACCAAATATTAAACCAGCATTATTTAAATGTGTTATTTTTTTTGCAAATGGTTTTTGATACGCAGGTAGCGGCAGCGGTATATGAATTGAACAAAACAACAGAGAAAAAGCAGTTATTATTTTATCGTCTAAAACAGAATGAGAACCCGCTATCACTGGCACATAAAAATCAAAAAAAACATCTGGCACTTGTTTATGCACTTCATTTAAAAACCAGTGTAATTTTTTTTTATTTGTACAGATGGAAATGTCTCGCATGTGTACTTGCGTTATGCCTTTTGTTTTTAAGGACGAAAGCTGTTTTTCGAGATCTCCTTCATCAAAATAAAACACCGTATCTGCCATAATCACCCTCTCGTTAAAAAACAATCATTTATAGTATAATCAATCGTCTTTACCCAACTAGACTACAACAAATGAATATCATTATCTTTACATTTTTTTATCATGGCTTCGGGCCAAGAACTAACCTGGGTTTCACCAATATGGGCTTTACGTAAAAACAACATACACAACCTCGACTGGCCAATGCCACCGCCAATTGTATAACTCAACTCGCCATTTAAAAGACGCTTATGAAACATGAGTTCTTTGCGATCTTCTGCATCTGCTAATTTTAATTGTTTTTTCAAAGATTCTGGAGAAACACGAATTCCCATACTTGAAAGCTCAAGCGATTTTTGAAGCATTGGATTCCATACTAAAAGGTCTCCATTTAACCCCACGTGCCCACCTGTGCTTTCAGTACTCCAATCGTCATAATCAGGTGCACGGCTATCGTGAGGTTTGCCATCTGACAAATCAGCCCCAATACCAATAAGAAAGACCGCGCCAAATTTTTCGGTTATTTTATCTTCCCGTTCCTTACCAGTTAAATGAGGATACTGTGCTCTTAAATCTTCTGCAAAAACAAAGGTTATCTCTTCTGGCAATAATGGTTCTAAAACAGAAAAACGATCAAATAAATAAAATTCAGTGCGTTTAAGACAACGATATATTTGTGATACTACTTTTTTTAAAAAACCGAGTGTGCGATCTTTTTCTTCAATGCATAATTCCCAATCCCACTGGTCAACATAGAGAGAATGAATATTATCAAGTTCTTCATCAGCACGAACAGCATTCATATCTGTATACAGACCAAAACCAGGTGAAAACCCCATATCGCTGACTTTTACACGCTTCCATTTTGCTAACGAATGAACTATTTCCATAGTAACATCATTCATATCAGGTACCTGAAAAGCGACTGCTTGTTCCACACCAGTAAGATCATCATTAAGTCCTGTTCCACGCTGAACAAAAAGCGGAGCAGTAACTCTTGTTAAATTTAATTCGGTTGATAGTGCAAGTTGAAAAAAATCTTTTATCATTACTATAGCATGCTCAGTTTCCTTTATGGAAAGAAAAGGTTTATAGTTTTTTGGAATAAAAAGCTGTGACATTGAAACATCCTTAACTAATATGTAAACGTTATTATTTTCTTTTAAGTGTACTGATGTATGTTTTTTTTGTCTATATAGTTTTTGGGTTTTGTTTAAAAGCCTACCGTGTAAAGTAAAATGACCGGTTTATTCATATAAATGCCTCCTTAGGTTCAAGATATGGGGGTAAAGTGAATGAATGCCCTTTTAGTTCCATTAGTTTTTCAATAGGGGTTAACCCATTCAGTGTTTTTCTGGGATATGTGTTCATCCAGTCTTGAATCCACCGTATCTTTTTTGTTGATATTGTGGTTATGTCCGTTCCTTTTGGGATGAAGCGTCGTATTATACGATTGTGATTTTCATTAGTGCCACGTTCAGAGCTCCTGTATGGATGAGCATAATAAATAGCAAATCTATCACCATGGGTAAGACTAGAAGCAGCTATATTAGATCCATCTGCAAATTCAACTCCATTATCAAAAGTAACGGTTGTAAACATATCTTTAAATTTACCAGATCCGGTTTCGTTTTCTAATGTATTAAACACGTTTACCACCTCCGTTTTTTTTCTACTTTTAACTTTTCTGATAACTTCAACTCGGCTTAATCGTTCGGTGCAAGTAAACATACTTGCAGATCCATTACCTTTACTGCCCACAACAGAATCACCTTCCCAGTGTCCTACAGTATTACGCATTGCTACTTCAGAAGGTCTCTGACTAATACTGTGTTCAGCATTAAATGCACAGGAATGATGCCTTAGTCTTCCTTTAGGTTTTCTTCTTTTTCCCTGATACAAAAGGTCTTTCTCGGTTACACCCGTTATATAACCGTTCTGAATATATGTATAAAGCGTCTTCTCACAAATATGAGTTTTACTTGGCCACCCTGTTTTATTGAATGTAGCAATAATAGCATATGGACTATACAATTTACCTTTTACAAAACTCCTAACAGTAGCACAAAGTGTGACATCTGATTCTAACTTGCAATTTGGGCCTTTACCAGAACTCTCATACATTGCATTTACCTGAGCATGTTCTGCATTGTATTCCCAGCGTTCAAAGGGTATATCTCCTAAATCATGCTTAATCCAACCACGTTTTAACTCTCTACGTATTGTTCTTTCATTTTTATTAAATATTTCTCCAAGAATACGTCTATTAGTTATTTTACGCTTGCCTAAAGTCCCTGTGGTATATGCCTGTAATAATAATCTCTCTCTTTGAGTAAAATGTGTTCCATGGCATACGTGTTTTATGCTATCCTTATGTCGTCCCATAGGTTTTCTCCTGTATGTTGTGTGTTGTTACCAACCATATTATCAGAAGATCTGTGGGATTTGTTTTTTTTCTTCCGCTTTTAGTGCGGTCATTACATATTACTGCTTGCGGGTTTTGTTTAAAAGCCTCTTTATACTAGACAACTCTATGTCTTTTCTGGTAATATAAGTGACACGCTTAGCATATATAATATCGAAAATTGTAAAAACGGTATTATGAAGGAGGATAGTTGGCGGATTCAAGAGATAAAGGGGTGCGAGTTAATACAAACATTCGCGTACGGGAAGTCAGGTTAATCGATGAGAATGGTGAGCAAAAAGGAATAGTTCCTACCATCGAAGCTTATAAAATGGCTCAAGAAAGAAATCTTGACCTTGTAGAAATAGCACCGACAGCAAAACCACCAGTGTGTAAAATACTGGATTATGGGAAATACAGGTTTGAACAGGAGAAAAAACTCCGTGAAGCCAAAAAAAACCAAAAAACGCTAAAACTTAAAGAAATTCGCATGCAACCAAAGATTGGTTCTGGCGACCTTGATTTTAAAGCAAAGCATGTGCAAGAGTTCCTAGAAAAAGGAAACAAAGTAAAAGTTACCATCCGCTTTCGTGGACGGGAACTTGCTCATACAGAACTCGGTTATGGAGTTCTTGATGAAGTATTAAAAAGGCTAACTTGTGATTATAATGTAGAAAAAAAACCTGCTATGGAAGGTCGATTTATGTCTATGATTTTAAGCGCAAAAGCTAAAAAATGATGAGGTAAAGTTATATGCCCAAAATGAAGTCGAAACGAGCCGCTGCAAAACGTATGTCTTATACGGGAACCGGCAAAGTAAAGTACAAAAAAATGAACTCTCGTCATATACTTACTAAAAAGAGCATGAAGCGCAAGAGAAATCTTCGCGGAAACTCTATTTTAAGTGACGCAGATTCAGCAAAAGTAAGAAAACAGCTTTTGCCCTACCGCTAAAATAGCGGAAAGTTGATTTGATCCACGGACGGGTTTTAAGAACACCTACCGGGACATAAGGAGTTAGATATGCCAAGAGCAACAGACAGTTCTAAGCGGTTAAACCGCAGAAAAAAGATTCTTAAACAGGCCAAAGGGTTTCAAGGTCGCAGAAGGACTAATTACCGGGCCGCAAAAGAAGCAGTAAATCATGCTTTGTTTGATTCGTATACTGGTCGAAAAGACAAAAAAGGCGATATGCGCAAACTGTGGATTACACGTTTAAATGCAGCATGCCGAGAACAAGGAATTTCATATTCTCGCTTTATTAACGGCCTTAATAAAGCTGGTGTTATTATTAACCGTAAAGCCCTATCTAATATGGCTATAGAAGATCCTAACGCTTTTACAGCTGTTGTAGAAGTTGCAAAAAAAGCACTTGGAGCATAACAATGATTTCTCTTAATCAAATTCAGCTACTGGGACAAAAAATAGAACAAGCATTGCAAAGAATAATTTTTTTGCAAAATGAAAATGAAGAGTTAAAAGAAGAACGTGCAAACTATAAAAAAGCAAACACAGAACTCAAAAAACAGCTTGATATATTTAAAAAGGAACAGAATGAAATTGAAAAGGGAATCATACATGCTCTGGACCGTCTAAATACAGTTGAAGATTCTATTTTACAAGTTAGTAAAGAAGAATCAAAAACAAAGAGTTCGGAAGAAAATCTTACGACGGACCAAACAACAGAACCTGCTAATGCAGATACTGTTGCAGATTCTTCTGCTTCCATAGAGGAAGAAGAATCTGCACTCATAGATGAAAACGTAGAAAAATCAGACAAATCGCAGCCTGCTTCTGGTAATGATACTACACAATCATCCTTCGATATTTTTTAAAAGGTCATTATGGCAATATTACAGATTGACATCTTAGGAACCTCTTTTGCAATTCAGGCAAAAGAAGATAAAGTATACTTGAACAATCTGCTTGCATACTATAAAAAAATGGTTGAACAAGTCGACTCTGGTACTAATATGAACGACCAAAAAAAAACTGCTATACTTGCTGGCATAATGTTATGCGACGAATTATACAAAGAAAAATCAAAAAATCAAAAACTATCTTCTGTTATTAACACTGAAGAACTCTATCGTGCTGAAAAACTTACTCTTCAAATGATTGAACATATCGATAAGGTTTTAAAATGAGCGTCAAAGCTACAGTAAAACCTAATCTCAATTTGAATGATTATCCTTTTGCAATATGGATAGATGCAGATTCGTGTCCCATACAAGTTAGGGATGTTATTATTAGAGCATCAAAAAGATTAAAAATACCTGCTCTATTTGTTGCAAACAGAAAGATTCCACTACCTTCTTTTTTTTTACTTTCAATGATTATTGCCGACAGCTCTCCCGATGCAGCTGATGATATTATAGTCGAACATTGCACAAAAAAAGATATAGTAATTACACGAGATATACCATTAGCACATCGCCTTGTAGAAAAAAAAAATACTATTATAAATGACCGCGGTATTGTGTATGATGAAGAAAATATTAGAGAGCGATTATCTTTACGAAATTTTAACTTAGAATTGTTTTCTTTAGGGCTTGTTGGAGAAAAAAACACCAGTTTTGGTAAAAAAGAACTACAAGAATTTTCTAATTGTTTTGACAGAGAACTCCAAAAAAAACTTACAACGTATACTTAGTTTTCTTCTGGGTACTGTTTATTAATAGCACGAATTCGATCAATAACTTCAAAAAAACAATACACTATTTCTGGATCAAAATGCAGAGCACTTTCTTCTTGTATTACTTTAAGGACCTTATCTTCCGCCCAGGCTTCTTTATACGATCGTTTATGTGATAAAGCATCGTATACATCACACATAGCAACTATACGCGCAGCTAATGGAATGTTTTGACCACTAAGACTTTTCCCATGTAACATCGTTTCTGCATCTGAAGCATCGATTTTTTTCATATCTAATGCACCTGGGTAGCCAGTACCATCCCATTTTGCATGATGATGCAAGTTTACGTCCAAACACATTTGATCCAACTTATCTTGTGGCGGATAAAACAGCATTGCACCTAAAGCAACATGAGTATTTATTATCTTTCGCATCCACTCAAATTCACCAACAAAACGACCTGGATGATGTAAAACTTCATCAGGGATGCCAACTTTTCCCACATCATGTAATATAGCTGCAATTTTTAAATTATCTCGAAATTCCTCTCGCTCTATTTCAGAAATGTTATTTTTACTGGCATAATAGTCATAAATTTCTATCGCAAAACTTGAAACTCTTTGAACATGAGCACCTGTTTCCTTAGGATCTCGCATTTCTGCCATAGCAATTTGTCTCATTATCTGAGCTCTCGTTCTGGCAGCTCTAATTAATGCCTGTGTTGCAAATGTTGCAAACACATTCATATAATGTTCCATTTGTTTGGTAAATTCAACAACATTATTATTATCATCAAGGGCATTTATTATTTGAAAAACACCCATTTTCTTTCCACTTTCGCTAATGAGGGGGATAGTTAGCATAGATTTAGTTCTATAACCTGAAAGCCTATCTGGTTCTGGATTAAACTTAAAAGAACTATCATCACCTATTGTATAAGCATCTTTTACAT
>DASRMY010000012.1:0-3703 GCA_035647695.1 Treponemataceae bacterium
GTCCTTGATTACTCAAAAGCAACTTGATAAAGTAGTAAAGAAGATCAACACTCGTCCAATGAAGTGTTTAGGATTTAAAACCGCCCGAAGAGGTTTTTGTCGCACTTCGTCATTGAACGCGGGGCTTTATAGGTTTGCGTCTTTTTAATATAACTTTTAACATTATGAGTCTGTCAGGTTTGGTCATTGCACTGGGAATGATTGTTGATGGATCTATTGTTATGCTTGAGCAAGTCTACCGTTATTATAAACAGAAAAATGAAAATGGATTAAGTACCTATACAGTTTCCGAGGCTATTTTTAAAGCGAGTGATGAAGTTGGCACTTCTATATTAGCAAGTACTGCTACTACTATTTCTGTTTTTCTTCCTATTGCTATGCTTTCTGGCCTCATTGGAATGATACTCAAAGATATTTCCATAACTCTTATTTTAGCCCTTTTAGCCTCTTTTCTTGTTGCCATTATTGTTGTTCCTTTTTTAATGAAACTATTTCTTGGTAAAGGTGGTCCAAAAAAAACAAAAACAAGCCGCTTTGACATTGCTTTTTCACGCTTTGAAAATATATATAAAAAAGCTTTAGCCTGGGCTTTACGGCAATGGAAATTTATCCTCACAATTGCCGTAGCTATACTCGTTTTAAGTTTTTTTATTATGAAAGCATTAGGTGTTACTTTTATTCCTTCTACTGATACAGGAGAGTTTTATGTAGCAGTTGATTTTTCTAAGGGCATACCATTAGAAACAACTCATATAAAAATGACACACATATATGAGATAATAGAAGATCAAGTGCCAGAAGCTCAAACTATTGTTTGCTATTCTGGTAGAAGCGAAAATTTCATCTAGGAACCTCTTCAAATCATCAATGTTATGCACATGTTATATTAGTTCCCTCTTCAAAGCGAAAGCGTAGAGTACAGGATATAATTTTACATATACAAGAAGTTGTTTCAGCACAAATTCCCGATGCAACAGTACGGGTTTCAAACGGTGGGTTTGATAAACTTGTCAGCTTTGTTTCAGGTGGCGGATATGGTATAAATCTTACTGGTGAAAACATTGAACAACTATATACTACAGCAAAAGAAATTGAAGATTTTCTAGCAAATGATACGGATATTGTCACTACTAGCATAGACACCTCATTTGATATTAGCACGATGGTAATTGATATGAGTCATGAATATATGAGTTCTTTAGGTATTACAAGCTACGAAGCAGGTATAACAAGCTCAATTTTATTTCAGGGTGTAGATGCGGGACGATTTAAAGGCATAGATGGCTCACGTTACAATATAAGATTAAAGTCAGATATTGCAGGCAAACCTATCACACGCGACGACATTGCCAATATTTACATTGTTTCATCAGATGGTAGAAAAGTATCATTTGCTACTATTTCTACCATCAAAGTAACAGAAAGCATTTCACAAATAAACAGAAAAAACAGAGCTAAAACAATTAGTGTTTTTGGCTCACTTGCTGTAGAAGACACCACAGGTGTCAGTAACCGTATGCAAGAATATTTAGAAAAAAACCCACTTCCTGCAGGTATAAACAGTGAAGAAGGTGGTATGATGGAATTACTTGGGGACTCTATAAGCCCCATGCTCATAGCACTTCTTATAGCATGGTTTTTAGTATATACGGTCATGGTCATACAATTTGAACGCTTTCGTCAGCCATTTATTATTATGGCAACAATTCCTTTTTGTATTATTGGAGTCGTTATAGGTCTTTTGATTTTTGGCTCAACTATGAACTTAGTAGCAATGCTCGGCATTATTTCTCTTAGTGGCATAGTAGTAAACAATGGAATTATTCTCATCGATTATATGAATCTTTTGCGTAGTCAAAGAGAAGGTAAAAACAAATCTAAAAACGAAAATATTACAATCTTGGAACAAAGTGTTATAGAAGGAGCAGCAAGCCGACTAAAACCAATTTTTATGACAACTCTTACTACAATGCTTGGGGTTGTTCCTATGGCTTTTTCTACTGCAGAAGGTTCAGAAATGTATGCACCTCTTGGACAAGCAATTGCAGGCGGGTTATTAACATCGACTATTATAACTCTTTTTATTATTCCTATTTTATATTTTGTATCAGAACGAATACGTATATTAAAAGGTACGGATACACAGGAGGCTTTAAATGAAAAACAAAAAAACTAAGAAAAATGTAAAACAAATAGTAACGATGCTATTTGTTTTTGTAACAATATGGCTACTAACAACGTGCTCTTCTGTTTTTTCAGCTGGGGTGAGTGGTAAAGTAGTGGATGCAGAAAGCACTAACAATCCTAAGAACGGTATAGCACATGTGTCTGTTTTTGTTTATACAGACGAAAGCATACGGAACAAGGATTTTTCAAGTTGGAAAAAAGGAAAAAGATTTTCTCCTACAACGGAGAAACAATTTATAGGGCAAACAAGCACAAATAATAGCGGTGAATTTACAATTAATAAAATTGTATGGGAATCACTTTGCCCCGAATTTGGAAAAACTGCTGATTTTACACACGTTTTCCTTCTTTTTTACCATGAAAATTATGGCCTTGTTAAAAATACAAATAACGTGGTTATTATCTCTGGCAGTACTTCTAACGTAATTTACCAAGAAATGACAAGCATACGAAAAGCTACATCCTTAGAAATTGAAATACGCAATGCCTCTTCTAACAACCTTCTTACTACACCTATCAATGTACGTGTAGATGTGCCCCAAATAATAGGAAGCACCGAATACGAAGTATCTATTACCGGAAGCAGCTCAATTACTGTAACATACCCACGATATAAGGAGTATGAGAACACACCATATACACCCACAATAGACATTACCTATAGTCAACTGGGAGATGATATTGACTATAAAGCATGTAATTACAATGAAAATAATTACACATTTATGCAAGCCCCCACGGTGTCAAAAACTATAAGCGGTTCAACCTACCCTATTCGCCTGTATATGAAAAATACCACCCTTTCTATGAGTTCTATTTCAGGTCAAATTAATTATACTAATCCGGAGACTGGTTCGAACGATGAAGGCACAAGCAAAGATGACAATATCATAATAATGCTTGCTTACAAGCTTGATGAAAAATATATACAGTTTTCAGAACCGTCCGCAAAGGTTCGGACTAATTCTATAGGAGATGGAGCAAATAATTCACAAATTAAGCATGGCCTTTTTTCTAACTTAGCTGAGGGAATTACGTGGCAAAACGAAACGTATGAAGGCAAATATGATATAAAACCAGTATACATAATCGTAGATAAGGATAATGATGAAAAAATAAGTACAGGAGATTTTGTATACGAAAGAACTATTCGCTCAGATGAGCTAAATCAAAATGTAGGTATTCTTAGCAAAATTACTCTCAAAGTTGCAGAAGGAAATTTTTAATGAAATATATAGGTATAAAAAAAAGAAAACAAGTGACTAAAAACCTTTTTTGTATCATTTTCATAGGAATCGCTTTTTCTTTTTCTGCATTAGCGCAAGATAAAACCTATACCTATCATTCTCTTTATTCACTCATGGACAACCATAATAGGGAGTTACAAAAAGCTCGTGAAGAATATGCACAAAGTATGCTAGATGTAAAAGATGCAAAAGCTGGTTTTTATCCAGAAGCAACATTTACAGCTACTGGAACCTATATGTCAAATCCCATGATAGATACTATTACAATA
>DASRMY010000013.1:0-2085 GCA_035647695.1 Treponemataceae bacterium
CAATAGCAATAGTACCGTTACTATTGTTGGAAATAAAAACACCTCTTCTGAATAAAGTGCTGCAATATACGCAGATGCTTTAGTATTTGTAAAGAGTATCCATGAATGAGAATCCTGATCCAAACTATGTGTAAACTTTACATTATTTAGACTGCCTTTATTCCAATTTTCAATTAAAAAATCATTCATGTTTTCTTTTAACGAACTTTCAAAACCCTTAACAAAGAATGGTTTGTTTATAGAACCACCCATCACATACTCATCGGTAAGTCCTATGATGTTTTTATCACGTAAATAACGCGAAAAATCAGAGCCATTTACATAAAAAAGAACAGTTCCACGATACAGTTTGTTGTTATCAAAAAAGGGATACGTATATATTATACGATTATTATTAGAATCAAAGAGAATCTTAAAACGCCTATCCTGAGTACATTGAACAATTGTATATTCAAGTTCAGGGCTTCCATTTATATAAAGCTGGTCATAACTTTGATAGGATAACTTTGTCGAATCTTGTGTAAGCATATCTGTCGAGTAGGTACTATAATCAATGTTTTTCCCGTTATTTCGTATAATTCGTATACCTGTAAGCCCTTTTGTGCCACCTGTAACCAATTGACCATATAAGTCTGCCCTTTTTTTTATATCTGCATCAGTTTGTTCTGATTGCATTACAGATTCTAAAGCCTTTTGGGCTGAAAACTGGCTAAATCGTTGTACATAAACATCAATATATTCATCAAGGGATAATGAAACAGAATCAAGCTCTTGCTGTATAATATTTATTTTAGAAGACTGGTAAAATCGCGTTTCAAAAAAAGAAAACAAACCTACAAATGCAAAAATTGTAACTATTGCAAAAATGAGAATTGATATAAAAAAGCTTGCTGCAATTTTTTGACCGCTTGTCACTACTACTCCAAAAAAACTGTATTCAAAACTATATATAAAAACATAGCTTTCAGTATAGTCTAGTATCGGCAGATGAGGGTCTATTCATAAAATAAATGAACTTTTATTTAAACTTTTCGATTATTGCTTGTGCAATACGTTCACCATCCATTGCCGATGAAACAATGCCACCAGAATAACCAGATCCCTCACCTACAGGATATAGTCCTTTTATGGCTGTGCTCTCAAAGAATTTTTTATCACGCTGAATTCTAACTGGCGTTGATGTTCGTGTTTCTGGTGCAATAAGCAGCGCCTTATCACAGACAAACCCTCGCATACTTTTATCAAATATTTGAAAGGCTTTTTTTAAACGAGTATTAAAAAAAGAAGGAAACCATTCATCGATTCGGCTTAAAACTAAACCAGGGGGATAAGAGCTTTCAGGCAAGGAGTGCGAAGCTTTTCCTGCAAGATAATCGGTTAATCTTTGTGCTGGAGCACGTTGCGTCTGAAATATTTTATAAGACGAAAAAACTCCTGGAACTTTGTTTTGTGATGTAATATATGCATTTTGCGCATCAATGCTTTGTTTATGAGCTTCTTCCTCTAGGTATGTGCGAAAACGAAGTCCTGCTAGGCAATCCATTCCGTATTTTGCAGGAATATCTTCTGGTTTAATTTCTACTACTATGGCTGAATTGGACCATGTTTCATTTCTACTAAAAGGAGCCATTCCGTTTACAACAATTTGTCCTGGGGCTGTAGCCGTTGAGACAACCATACCGCCAGGACACATACTAAAAGAATAAACACTTCTATTATCAATTTTTGTAGATAACCTATACTCCGCTGCTGGAAATATTTTATCCCTGCCTATACCATGATATTGGATGTCATCAATAAGAACTCGAGGATGTTCAACACGAACACCCATAGAAAAAGGTTTAGCCAACAATGCACGTGAAACAGGAATATCAGCCTCAGAACATGCTTGAGCTATCATATGATAGGTATCAACAGCAGAATGTCCAGAAGCTAGAATAACTGCTTTTCCTGTAAAAATTTGCTCTGGTGCTTCTGTGCTGCGAGTGTTTATTGCAGCTATTCCCACCACAGTACCTTTTTCAATAATGAGCTTAGTGCATCGAGTATTAAAAAAGAACTCTCCACCATAAGATATAATTGTTT
>DASRMY010000014.1:0-2661 GCA_035647695.1 Treponemataceae bacterium
GTCCATGAATTGTCCCCTTCTGCGGCATTATAACAAAATTTATAAAAATATGCAAAAACATCTTTTAGCTATCAAAACACTTAACTTGACCATTTGGTTTTTGAATACTATACTTCAAAGGCAGAGGGAAATATCTACAAACTAAAATTTAACGGGAGGAATATAATGCTCGATATCTGTCCAAGTGCTCAAAAATGCCCTATTTTTACTGGAATATTAAAAAACAAAAGTTTTACTACTAAAACTTACAAATCGCAGTATTGTGAAGCAGGTATAGAAGGTAGAGATAATTGTAAACGATGGCAGTATAAAAATAAATTTGGCAAAGTGCCAGAAACATTATTACCAAACGCAACCGAAAGTTTAGAAAAAATAGCACAAAGAGAAAATTATTAATATGCACTATAGAGTCTTTCGGTTTTTTTATACGCAAGACTCTTGTGTTTTCCATTGACAGAAAAAAAGCCGCAACTTGCTATAAAATCATATTCTGCATGAGCCTTTTTTTATGCCCTCATACCTATTTACTTAAAATAATAAGTCTATCTTCTATGTGTACAGTCTCAAAGCCAATACGTTTTTTAATCCACTCTATAGTTTCTTTTTGGTAAAAAAACACATGACTAGGATCTTTGGCATAATACCATTTTTCAAAATGTATAGATTCATCGTAAAGATGGGTTTTGCAATAAAGTGTGCCATGCTTTTGCAAGAGTCCAAATATCTTTTTAAATTCTTTATATGGCTCAAAAAAATGTTCCATTACCTCACAACAGACAATGTACTTATATTGAGTTTGTAGGACTGTTTCATCCTTATAAAAAAAGGGATCATACAAGCTAATGGTATACCCTTTTTCTTTGAGCATTGTGCTTATTACAGGCCCAGGACCTGCCCCAAAATCGAGCCCTCTATCACTAGCCGAAAAGTTTTTTAACACCATACGTACAATAGGCCAAACAAATTTTCTATATCCTGGGTCATTAACATCATTATTGTGTTCTAGGTAGCGTTGTTTTTCATGGTGTTTATCCAAGCGTATGGTTTTGTGTAAATGTATGCCCTTGCACTCAGGACAGAAAAAATAGGCGCCCAATGTGTTTTTAGCAAAAAAAGCGGTCCTTTTAGAACAAAGAGGACAATGGGGCTTTTCATGTATCATTTTACAACCTTTTTTCTAAAAAATGCCATTTTATATCCTTATACTATGTATTTTTGTAATGCGTTAAATATATATCCAACTATAATAATACCACTTGTACAGATAGCTATAAAAAGCCCTAAAAGCTTAGGCTTAACTGCTTTTCGTAACATAATCATAGAAGGTAGCGAAAGCGTCGTTACAGCCATCATAAATGCAAGTGTTACACCAAGTTGCGCGCCTTTAGCAAAGAGAGCCTCTGCAATTGGAATAGTACCAAAAACATCTGCATACATTGGAATACCAATTAATGTTGCTATAAAAACCCCAAAGGGATTTGTGCTTCCAAGAGCTTTTGAGACCCAGTTTTGTGGAATCCAGTTATGTATAATAGCACCTATACCAACACCAATAATAATATACGGCAATACCTTTTTAAGCGTTATAAGCATTTGATTTTTTGCATACATCAGCCGTTCTTTTTTTGTAAGCACAGCAGATTCAATAGCAACGTTAGCTGCCGACAATACAAAACCTTCAACATGTTTTTGCATATGTAGTGTGTCTATAATGGTACCACCAATAACTGCAATAAGCAGCCCAACAAATATATACAGAAAAGCAACTTTTGCACCAAAAACACTCATTAGTAGTACCAAAGAACCAAAATCGACCATGGGAGAAGATATTAAAAATGAAAACGTTACTCCCAATGGTAAACCAGCTGAAGTAAATCCTATAAAAAGAGGAATAGAAGAACACGAACAAAAAGGAGTTACTGTTCCCAAGAGTGCGGCAACTGCGTTTGCACCAATTCCCTTAAAACGACCCACTGTTTTTTTTGTCCGCTGAGGAGGAAAATAGCTTTGTACGTAGCTAATAAAAAATATTGTAAAACATAAAAGCACTGAAATTTTAATAAGATCGTAAACAAAAAACCTAAGGCTTCCCACCCAATGATTTGTTAGATCTAGCCCAAAAGACTGTAAAACATTACCTACTAAACTATTTAACCATCTCATTCCAAGTATTTGATGCTGAAAAAAATCCCATATACTACTGTTCATGACTTGCCTCCACCTGTAATTGTTGTAATTAACCCAGCAGCAACCTCACAACCTTTTTTACTAATTGTATAGTGAGTCCATTTGCCCTCTTGTCGGCTTTTAACAACCCCCGAATCTATTAAAATTTTCATATGGTAGGAAAGCGATGATTGCCCTATATCTAAGTGCTCTAATAATTGACACGCACACTTTTCTTTGTCATTTAAAAGCTCGAGTATGTGCAAACGGTTTTCATCACAAAAGGCTTTAAAAACCGTAGCAGTATACTTATGTTTTTTTGTCATTTCAACCTCACATCGATTTTTATCAATATGTTGTATTTTACATTTCATATCACCTTTTGTCAATGTATTCTATGTATTTTTTTTCATAAGTACTTTTCTAAATAGGAGGGTGTTTTTACCTTGTGGTGAGCCTTTGTACCTGATACTATATCTAATTAGATTGTAATAC
>DASRMY010000015.1:0-2389 GCA_035647695.1 Treponemataceae bacterium
GTAATAAAATTGTAGTACCGTTTTTTACTAGTTTTATAACTAAGCTACTAAATTCGTGTTCAGATTTTGTATCCATTCCACGAGTTGGGCTAGACAAAATAAGAAAGCGAGGCTTTGTTGCTAATTCTCTACATACGATAAGTCTTTGTAACATTCCTCCTGAAAGGGTAGATACTTTATCTTCTAGGTGTATTGAAACTTTTGCGGTATCTATAATCTTTTGTGCATATGTTTTTTGTCCTTTGATTTTACCAGTATAATGAACGCTGAGCATTTGAAGTATTGTAAGGTTAGGATTGCTAGCGCGGTAGTTTCTATCAAAGGGAATTATTGCTACCTTTTCTTGTCTTAACAAGCGCGGTGTCAGTTTTATAACGGTTTTTTCAAATAACATAAAACGAGCCGAGCTTTTTTTTATTTGACACATACCAGTAATAATGTTTTCAAGTGTTTCTAGGCCATTTTCGCGCTCCCCGCATATTACGGTAATTGATTTAGATTGTACTGCAAAAGAAATATTAAAAAGAGCGGTTTGATTAACGGGGCGGGCGGTTGCATTATGAATTTTTAGGACTGTATTTGTTTGAGTGTCTAAATTTTTTATATGCGTGAGATGGCTTGGTTTGGTATGTATAAAACGTGTGTTCTCTTTTTGAATTGTACCATTTTTTAACTCTAAAACTATATCTGCTATTACCATACATTCTTTTTTATTATGTGAAATTATTAAAATACCGAGACCTTCATTTGCTCGTTTTTGTAAATAAGAATATAGTGATTTTCGCTGTGCCATGTTAAGAGTAGACCCAGGTTCATCTAAAATTAAAAAATCGGGCTGTGCTATTAATGAAGATAGAAGAGAAGTAATAAAGCGTTCGGGTGCTGATAATTGATGCCCATAACGGACAAGAGAAGGAGGGGTTAAACCAAGCATGTTTTTGTCTTTACAAACTAATGCATTAAGAATATGCATAGATTTTTTTGACCCCTCGTTTCCGAGCATACTATTTTCATATACTGTTAGAGACTCTGAAATAAGGGGGTTTTGCGCTACCATTTGAATTTTGTGCTTTTGAGCATCTGCTGGACAAGAAAAGCATACTGTTTTTTTATTTATACGTATTTCACCTGCATCTGGCTTAATTTTTCCAGCAATAATTTTTGCTAGCGTTGATTTTCCTGCGCCATTTTCCCCAAGCAAGCAATATATTTTACCACTTTGGAACTCAAAAGAAATACCATTTAGAATATTTTTTTGAGGATATCTTTTTATCAGCGTATCAAGTTGAATTTTCATACACTAAATTAGAATGTAGGTGGGTTAAGTGTAATTTTCCCAGACAGTATGTCATTGTATATTTGTTGCATGTGCTCTTGCATTGTATAAGGGACTGTTTCAAGATATAAGGGGTCATCAAGTATAAATTGAATGTATCCATCTCTAATGCCCACTGTTTTTGCTGTTCCAAACGCTGTGTTACCGTCAAGAAATTTTTTGGTTTGTTCATAAGCCATTTTTTCTTGCGCCATTACAGAACTCGAAATAACATATCCAGGAGCCTTGTTAAAACCGTTATCATCAAACCAACTAATATAAAAACCATGCTTTTGTGCGGCAGCAATTACTCCTTGGGAAGCTCCTCCTGCAATAGGGAGAATAACATCGACTCCTGAATCATATAATGATTTTGCAATTTCTGAGCCCTTTGTAGCATCATACCAATTACCAACAATACGAAATTCAACTTGTATATCTTTATCTACAGCCTTAGCGCCTTCTATAAAAGCTGGTAAAATAATATTGTTCATAACAGGATATTCCTGACCGGCGATTAGCGCTATTTTTTTTGAGGAATTTGCATATTTTAATTCTTTAGATGTTGTTGCGAGTGCGGACGCATACCCTGATAAAAATGCTTGTTCTCGTTGGTTATAACGAATTGTAGCTATGTTTTTATTGTTTTTTTCATACGCATCCAAAAATAAAAAATTTTGTGAAGGAAACTGTTTTAAAATCGGCCTTGCAAAATCTGGCATTGCGGGGTTTGAACTAATTATAAGGCTGTATTTTTGCTGCGCTACTAGGGAGGTAAGTTTTTTGCCCCATTCAGCTTGATTTGTTCCTGCTTCAAGTATCGCAAATTTTGCCGTGCTTGTATTATTCTCTGCATTATATTCAGTTATTGCTTTTTGTACTCCCTGTTCTAGCATTTGGTAGATTGGGTTTCCTGAAAGTACACCAGGTATAAAAAGTGCTATGTTTTTTGCAGATTCTTCTTGGTTTCCGCTAGGATAAGCTGAGAAAAAAACACCCAATAAACAAAAACTTACTACAGTCTTTTTTAAAATATTCATTTTAGAACCTCTATAACGTTTGATAGTTAAGAAT
>DASRMY010000016.1:0-8903 GCA_035647695.1 Treponemataceae bacterium
ATTGTAAATTTTCTAATTGCTTAAGAGCTGCAAGAGCTATTTTATCATCTGAATCAAAAGCAAGCACCGCATTAAAATAATTAGTAGCTTCAGTATAGTTTCCTTGGCGCATTGCTAGCATGCCTAAATTGGACATTACCTTTGTGTTTTCAGGCTCTTTTTTTAATGCATCTTTAAGTTTTGTCTTAGCGCCTGTATAATCACCAAGCTCTATCAAACAGAGCGATAACTCATTGGACGTATCAACAGCGTCTCCTCCGCATAGTATACACTGTTCAAAAGCTTCTTTTGCTTTTTCCCATCGCCCCAGTTTCCGAAGAGCCCAACCAAGCATAAACCACGCATTCCACACTTTTGGATTTTTTTCTAAAAAACTATGAATAAGTTTAAGAGCCGCTTCTTCATCCCCATTATTAATAGCATCGTACGCACCTTTAAATAACTCGCTGTCTAAATTTTTATTAGTAATATCAGCAAGCATTTGTTGAGAACGATTAATTTTATACTGTGTATCTTTGCTTAAATCTGGTAGTTCATTAGAGTCTACAAGCGTAAGGTACGTTTTAAAACATTCTCTGGCTTGCGAAAAATTTTTTTTCTTTAAGTAAAAAAAACCAGCATTAAAAAAAGCGTCCGGCACAGCTGGCTCTGCAATCATAACTTGCTTATAGTAAAGCTCCGCATCAGCATCATAGGCATGAGCATCATCAATAAGCCCAGATTTACGATACGAATCAGCACGTTGATCTAAAAACAAAGCTGTATTTAAAACAGTTGCCATATCATCAGGATCAAGCCCTTGTACTGCGATAAACATTTCTTCTGCAATATCAAAATCTTCATTTCGGGCTTTTAAAATAGCCGCCTCAGTAAGCTCCTTTTTTAAGCTCGGGCGAACAGATGTGATTAAACTGCGATAATACAAAATATGTGTATTATCTTTATCATACGCAAGAATTGTAAGAATACCGGCTAAGATCATTTCTTCAGTAAGCTGATTGGGCGAAAACTCATCATCGGGTGAGGACATTTGTACTGGCAATGGAATTGTTTTATCAATTTTAAATGAATCTTTTGATAACGTAAAATTTTTTGGTATGGTTACAAACACTACTGAATCTAGTGGATTTGATACATTCATATTTATTCCTTATTTGCCTTTTCTGATGCTATTTTTTCATCAGAAATGGTAGAGTTTTCATCGGCAGAATTGGCAGGTTTTTTTATTCGTATTGTAGACAAATAATTGCTTATTCTTATTTTATATGCCAGAGAAACCTTTGGCTCATCAAAATGCAATGAAACAGCTAATAATTCTTTACGACCTTCTATAGAAACAACTTGTACTACCTTACCAGCAATTTCAATAAATTCGTCTGGCTCTTCAAAAGAAAACCCTACTACCGCTTCTTTGTTTTTAACAAACTTTGGCACTCCCACAATAATTACCTTAGCACCGCTAAAAGATATATCGCGCAAAATGCACTTACGAGGTACATTATCAATCGAGAAAGTTGTTTTTTTATCATCTAATTGCAACTTACGAGTTACTTCTTTGCTAATAGTAATTCGCTCTTCTCTACGACGAAATGCGTTTTTATTAGCAGCATGTATACGTCCCACTAACTCAATAAGTAAATCAGGGGGCCTTTGAGTAAATTCAAGTGTAACTATTGCTAATTCCTGATTCCCACTAAATTTTGATACTTCGCTAACACGGGTATTTACAAAAAAAGTAACTAAATCACTCTTAGGAGGTGTAAAACTAAAGTGTAAACTCACTTTTGCATTTTCTTTTTCTGTAATTTTTCTAAACGCCCCACCCCGTGTTCCAATAATTATTCGTGATTGCAAAAAAGAAGTAGAATTAATTATACAGGGCCATTGCTCTCCACCACATTTAAAATAAATTTGTCGAGGAACAAGATGTAAAATTGTTGTTATTTCTTTAGAAAACATTATTTCCATATCACGATATTTATCGTAATATGTTGTAAGTTGCTGACTAGTAATAATACCCATGATCCAATAATAGCTTGAAATATAGTCTTGGTCAACGTCGAAAACAACGGACCTATTTTTTAAGTTAATAAAAAAAAGAGTTTTGGATATACCAAAACTCCTGTAAATTACAAAATAAAACTATTAATTTCTACCACCTGATTGGTTTTTGCGCGTTTTTTTCATTAACTTACGTTGTAAGGTTTTGTTTTGTCGGTTTTTAATAGTTGAAGGTTTTTCAAAATATTCACGCTTTTTATATTCACGTACAATTCCTTCTTTATCAACCATTCTCTTAAAGCGTTTTATTGCTTTTTCTAGGTTTTCTGATTCATCAACCATAATTTGAGCCATATACTAATTCACCCCCTTCGGTTTTATCGTAAGAATTTATAACCATTAGTATGTCTTAAATAACAAAACATGTCAATATAACAAGCCAGACTAGATAAACCGTTGAGGAGGAGTTACAACCCATAAAGCACGCAAACTTGTTTTGTACGGATTAATAAGTACATGTGGGGAACAAGCAGAAAAAGATATACTATCTCCTTTTTCTAAAAAATACTCGTTTGCTTCATAGGTAAATTGTGCTCCTCCTTCTAGAATAAAACCTATCTCGCGACCAAGATGCCCATAAGAACCTCGATGAGTTTGTTCGCCAGGAGGAACAATCACTATATATGATTCTACAGCATGAATTTCTTTATTTTTAGACGGATTCGCAAGCTCTTCATATACTATTTCCTCTTCTTTTATTGTTCGCCTTTCAGTTGACCGCACTATTTGTACTGGGCGGTTACGACGATATTCTTCGAATAAATACTCAAGATTAATATCAAGAACATCAGCTAAAGCAAGAAGAGTGTCTATAGCGGGAGAAACACGGTTTCGCTCAATTTGAGAAACAAGACTTTCGCTTACACCTGCACTTTGAGCAACAACTTTTAATGTCTGTCCTTTTTGTTCACGTACCTTACGTATTTTTTCACCAAAGCGATAAGGGCTTCGTTTTAGTTTAGCCATTATTTTGTTCCTCTAATTTTTTTTGGAGAACAAATTGCATATAATGATCTTCTATAGTGTAATGAGGGCCTTCTAAAATTAACCGTCTTCGTGCACGAGCATTATCACGCCGTATAGAATAGTTAGCATATAGATCACGTGGATCAAAACGGCCATCTTCCTCGTCAGCAAAAATAAAATCATTTGATGATTTGCATAAAATTTTTGCAGCCTCTTTTCGGCCTATTGCTTTGCCTTTTTGTTCTTTAATTATATTTTTTAAAAATTTAATCTCTTCGTACGAACTACCAAACAATAATTCTTCCATAGATTGGGTGACATCACTTTTGTCAAGCTCAGAAATAATAAATTGATACCAATTTTCATCCATTTCCACAGAAAGCAGTAATAATTCACTTGTACCAACCATAGTACCAAAAGCAGGTGCAAGCTTTCGACGTGCATGCCATATATTTTCTAGGACAGGAGCCATTTCAATTGCATTTGTATCACTTCGGTGTTCCCACAATAAAATAAGCTCCCCTGCAATTTTTTGTCTAATGACAACAGGAATATTAGTGTTTTCAATTAAGCTCAAATACACATCTTCGACCATTATTGAAAAAAGTATACCAATACTCGCAGAGCGAACCTCAGCCACAAAGTCTTCTGAAAAACTCCAGTCTGCAGCTATCGTAGCCATGGTTGCAAAAGCATGAAATTTTGCGACTAAAAAACCTTTTCCCAAAATAGCCTTTGATGGAAGCCGTAGCATTGCATCTCCAGCTCTATGAGTAAGCAAAGATTCAACTAATGATTTATGAGTTCTAACCTCTTTATCTATAACTTGCGTTTGTAAAAGAGATGGAAAATGGGCAATGTTTGCAGTCAGTCGTTCAAGGTCGGCTATTTTATCAGCCAGCACAACAAGTACATCTGGTGCTACCGTTTTTAAACGATCAAACATAAAATTTACTATTTTTTGTTCTCTAACCGATAATACTACCAGTGAAGTTGTTGAGCCTCTAAGCATTCGTGCTAATTCTGTAGGGGTATAAAACTCTTCAAGCCCTACAGGTATAAACTTTTTATTTTTTTTCGAAGACGAAACTTTGCTCATAATAGTACAAGTATATCATAATTATACCCAAAAAACACCTCTACACCTTTTCTTTCTTCAAAAACTATCCGATAGAAAGGTATGAGAAACTTTAAAAAAATTAGCTTGGTTGTTTTTAGTACATTTTTTTCTGCTTTGTGTTTTTGTAGTGATCTTACTATTAGTATAAAGGATATTCGACTTGAACCAGATGCATCAGAAGGATTTCATCTTTTTGTTAGAGCTAAAAGTGAAATTAAATCTATTTTACTAACTGAAACAACAAAAGATCCAGAGGGAACATCAGCAAATTATTCATATCGAGCAGCAGAATGGAATACATATAATGGTGATGAAATACGAATTCTTAATGGCGAACCGCTAACATCAGATTACGCAAAATATAGTTTAATAGATTCCACTCCAGAAAAAGATACTGAATTTGGCGAAGCTTTTCATATATATATCCCTCCAAAAATCCTATGGGGATATCCTTGGACAAGAAATGGTGTAACTGAAATAAGCATGGGGACATTTGTAAACATTCGAACTTTTCAAAAACCCCATGCAGATTACATGGGTGGGTATATTGACAATCCTTTTATGTTTGACTTTAAAGCTCCACAAAAAACACCAAAAACTCCGACCCTTACAAGTGAATATAGCCCAGCTGCCGTACAAGCATTTAACGAAATTTCAAACAACTTGGTTATTTATTCACAAGGGCCAGAAACGATTGCAAACGACATATTACAATCGTTTAATGAAATATCACCTAAAAATAAAATTGATGTGGTCTTTGCAATTGATGCAACAGGCAGCATGTGGAATATTATAGAACATGTACAAGAAAAACTTGTTCCCGAACTAGCAAAAGCTCTTGAAAAATGCACAGAAGTCAGATTAGGTCTTCTGTGGTATAGAGACTATGGAGATAATTTTTCAATGGATGGTCTTCCCGTACAATTAAATAAATTTACCTATGATACAGATTTGTTTTTTGAAAGACTAAATAAAATGAACATTCCACAAGGCTCTCTCATTGGCGGTGATATACCCGAAGCTGTTTATGAAGCCCTCTACGCTTCTATTGTCTATTACCCTTGGGATAGTGAGGCGGAAAAAAAAATAATTCTTGTTGGAGATGCCGAACCCCATCCTAAACCACGGGGTGTAAAACAAATAGGAAAAGATACAGTAGAAAAACTAGCAAAGCAAAAAAATATAACTATTGACTGTATTATTATCCCGACTCCCCAATAAGAATGTATTGAAGGCAACGCTTAAAAATGATACTCTTTGATCAATTGTTAGGAGTAAAAACATGGTTAAAGCTGGCATTATTGGAGCGACAGGGTACGCTGGTGTTGAACTTGTTCGCCTTTTATTATCACACCCTAAAATTTCACAGATAACAGTAAGTTCTGTAAGTTTTAAAGGTCAAAACATAATTGAAATATACCCACATTTACAAGGTTTTTTTGGCACGGGCACTGAACATAAAGGATCTGGGCTCCTTGTAGATGCGGAGGCAGCAGTTGCAGAATCTGATATTATCTTTACAGCACTTCCTCACGGTCTTGCTGAAAAATATGCTGATAAATGTGTAAAGGAAGGGAAAAAACTAGTAGACCTTTCTGCAGATTTTCGTTTTGACCAAAACGAAAAAGTCTTTAAAGAATGGTATAAAAAAGGCTGGGATTATCCCCATGTACACGCAGAAAGCGTGTATGGATTACCAGAAATGAATAGAACAAAAATACAAAAAGCTCGTATTATAGGCAATCCAGGTTGCTATGTTACAGCCGCAACTCTTGCCTTGCTCCCAGCAGTAGAAAAAAACCTTATACTACAAAACCCGATTATTATTGACAGCAAAAGCGGAACAACTGGTACAGGCCGAAAGCCAACTGCAACTAATAATGCTTCTGAGTGCTCAGAAAGTTGTAGCGCATATAGCATAGGAGCGCATCGCCACCAACCCGAAATTGCAAACAATTTAGCAAACGCTTCTGGCGGAAAAAATTACAGCGTTGTCTTTACACCACACCTTTTGCCAATGAGCCGGGGAATTATTAGTGATACATACGCAACCTTATGCCCAGAAATAACAAAAAAACTTAGTGTATCAAGCACCAGAGAACTAGCTCAGGCTTTTCATACCCTTTACAAACAGCGTTTTTCAAATGAACCTTTTGTACGAATTTTACCAATTGGAGCATCTCCCAAGACAAAAAATGTTAGGGGAACTAATTTTTGTGATATTTCAGTACACATTGTTAATGATGGCAAAATTCTTCAAGTTATTTCAACCCTCGACAATACAGTAAAAGGTGCTAGTGGGCAGGCTGTACAAAACATGAATATTATGTATAACTTTACTGAAACAGACGGACTTGAACTTGTTCCTGCAGCATTTTAAGATACAGTTTAAAACGTATTTGCTTCTCTTTACCGATTGCTTTGTTTACACTATAATGATACAAATTTAACAAACCGTGTTATTGTTTATAGGAGAAAAAAAAATGGCTTATTATTTTGAAAACCCTTCGCATACATTTGCAGAATATCTACTTGTTCCCGGTTACTCATCAGCAGAATGCATTCCTTCAAATGTATCGCTTAAAACACCAGTTGTAAAATTTAAAAAGGGTCAAAAACCATCCCTTTCTATGAATATTCCCTTAGTAGCAGCCGTTATGCAATCGGTATCTGATGACAAAATGGCTATAGCTCTTGCAAAAGAAGGGGGGATTTCATTTATTTATGGAAGCCAACCAATTGAATCACAAGCTGCTATGATAACACGAGTAAAAAAGCATAAAGCAGGCTTTGTAATTTCAGATTCAAATATCAAACCAGATCAAACACTCGGTGATACGCTTGCAATTACAGAAAAAACAGGCCATTCGACACTTGCAGTAACAGAAGATGGTACAGCCAACGGAAAATTAGATGGAATTCTTACTGGAAGAGATTTTCGTATTTCCCACGCGGGCAAAGATGGCTTGGTAAAAGAATATATGACTCCTTTTGCAGACTTAATTACCGGAAAAGACGGTATTAGCTTACAAAAAGCAAATGATCTTATATGGGAGCATAAATTAAACCAACTACCTATTATTGACTCTAATAATAATTTAGTTTCTATGGTTTTTAGAAAAGATTATGCTACGCACGAAGAACACCCGCTAGAATTATTGGATAAAAAACATCGATATGTTGTAGGAGCTGGAATAAACACACGCGACCATATGGAAAGAGTACCGGCCTTGCTTGAAGCTGGAGTCGATGTATTGTGCTTAGATTCCTCAGAAGGCTTTTCAGAGTGGCAAGCACGGGCATTAAAAGATATTCATAAAAACTTTGGAGAACATATACGTGTTGGCGCAGGTAATATTGTAGATAAAGACGGGTTTAACTTTCTTGCTGATGCTGGTGCCGATTTTGTTAAAGTTGGTATTGGCGGTGGTTCAATTTGTATTACCCGCGAGCAAAAAGGAATTGGACGAGGACAAGCAACCGCAACCATAGAAGTCGCAAAAGCTCGAGACGAATACTACAAAAAAACAGGCGTATATATTCCTATTTGCTCAGATGGAGGCATAGTTCATGACTATCATATGACACTTGCCTTAGCTATGGGAGCCGATTTTTGTATGCTAGGACGATATTTTGCACGGTTTGACGAAAGCCCTACAAACAAACTAATTGTTAATGGTAATTATGTTAAAGAATACTGGGGAGAGGGCTCAAACAGAGCACGAAACTGGCAACGTTATGACCTAGGTGGAGACAAGAAAATGAGCTTTGAAGAAGGTGTCGACTCATACGTTCCTTATGCAGGCTCTCTTCATGATAATGTAATCATGAGCATGAGTAAAATACGCCACACAATGTGTAATTGTGGCTGTTTAGATCTTTCAAGTTTACGAAAAAACGCAAAATTAACATTAGTTTCACAAGCGTCAATACAAGAAGGCTCCAGCCACGATGTTATCGTTAAAAACACGTCTATACAAAGTCAATAGAAAGCATTGTAACTTCTGCTCGCTATTATTATTAAGGAGAATTTGAATGGTTAGAATAGATAAAGTAGTAAAAATATATCATCCTACTGGCCAGGCTCAACGAAAAAACAAGCAGCAACATAAGGTTGAAGGCCTTGCAGAAGAAAATTTAGCAAGTGTTCATGCATTAGCGGGAGTGAGTACAAAAATACACGACGGTGAATTTACCGCAATAGCTGGTCCCTCTGGATCTGGTAAAACTACATTACTAAACCTTATCGGCTGTCTAGATTCGATTACATCTGGTACTGTTTTTATTGACAATGATAACATTTCTATAATGAACGATAGCAAAAAAAACAAAATACGAAAAGAAAAAATTGGATTTGTTTTTCAAAGCTATAATCTCATACCGGTGCTAACAGCACAAGAAAATGTTGAACTAGCCTTACAACTACTTACCAAATATAACAAAGCTCAAATTAGAAAAATGGCTTCAGATATTCTCATTGAGGTGGGGCTTGATGGGATGCAACACCGAAAACCAAATGAACTTTCTGGTGGTCAGCAACAGCGAGTATCAGTTGCTAGAGCCCTGGTAAAAAAACCCGCCGTAATTCTGGCTGATGAACCAACAGCCAACCTTGACTCAAAAACCTCACTAAAAATTTTAGAACTTATGCAAAACATAAACAAAAAGCACGGAACAACATTCATATTTTCAACACATGATCAGCAAGTAAAAGACCATTGCTCTCGAGTCATTTATCTAAAAGATGGTCAAATTG
>DASRMY010000017.1:0-4002 GCA_035647695.1 Treponemataceae bacterium
GTTTAAATTAAGTTATATTTGTTTTTCAATTTTTACAATAAATGTGTACTTTTTCTTCAGCCGGTATTATTTTCGAGTCTACGAGCCAGATCCTGCGAGTCTTATAATTTCTCCTGACCTTTTAAAAAAATATGATATTTCTGAACGTGAAAAAGAAATCATTAGCCTTCTCCTACAGGGCAAATCTAATATCGAAATTGGTAACTCACTTTTTATTTCTGTAAATACGGTTAAGTCACACTTAAAAAACATATATAAAAAAATGTCCTTAAAAAATCGTTTACAATTAGTTTCTCTTATACACTCTTCTCAAAACAGTAGCTGACAAACAATGTCTTTATGACTATACTTATAGTCTATGATTAGCATATACAATAAAAAACCTTATATCCTTGTTGCCTTTTTATTATTAGCCACTACTTTGGCGATGGCGAAAGAAAACAAGGCTTTTACTTTTACGCCTACTACAGGTATTATCAGTGGCAAAGTGCGAGAGTATGTTTTTTCAGAATATATTAACTCTGAAGAAAGAATGCTTAGCCGTCTCGATTGGCAACAATATATAGTTCCCTTTATTGGTGCTACTGAAACAATAAAGTATCATGATTCTTTTTTTCGTCTATCAATTGTATCTGCTATACCAATACGCTGTGGCAGATTAAAAGACTTTGATTTTTTAAATGAAACACCTACTGTCCTTACGCATTATTCCCAGCATGATCTATACCTTGACAAATGTTTTATTTTTTCTGCTAATGTGGGCTATACTTTTTATGCTCGTACATTCATCCTTGCGCCTAGCCTCGGTATAAAGACTAAAAGTCAAAAATGGTCAGCGTATAATGGATATATACAATATGCAGCAGAAAAAGAACCAATAGAAGGTAACCCAACGATACATGAAGCGTGGACCGAAGACGTAGAAAAATTTGAGATCAGTGGTAATGGTATTAGTTATGAACAACAATGCCTACTGCCGTTTGTTTCGTTAATGGGTGGGTATGAAATTTCATCTGATTGGAGTGTGTTTGTAGATTTAAAACTGTTTCCGTATCTTATAATAGATACCTTAGATAGTCATTATCTAACGCCTTCTCGCCAATTTTTTGACTCTATGAAAGGTGGCAGTGGGTTTGAAATAAATGCAAAGGCCTTGTATAATAAGAGTGCCATTGTCATCGGCTATGAATATTTGTCAGTTTTTAATGGAACAAGCTACGTAGGGAGTATAGGCCTTGGTTCTGGTGTAGTAGGACCTACAACAGCAAAGCCAGGCACAGATAGTTCTCTTGTAAAAATAGCATTTGAATATTCGTATTAAAAAGTAACGGTATGTTTTGTAAAAGACTAAAAGCAGTCAAAGAGGTATGGTAGATGAAACGATTTTATTTTTTCAGTGTTTTATTAGTAATTGCGAGTGTATCTTGTTCTTCTGCAAAGATTTCTAACCAAAACGAGGCCTATCTCCATGTACCATCACCAGATTGGTCAGAACAAATTATTTATTTTGTTTTAACTGATAGGTTTTATGATGGAAATACAAAAAATTCAAATCAAAAAAAAGGTGAATACGACCCTTCTACTATAGCCAAATATTCTGGTGGTGATCTAAGTGGTGTAACTCAAAAAATTGATTATATACAAGGTTTGGGAGCATCTGCAGTTTGGATTACGCCACCCGTAGCAAATCAATGGTGGGATCCCATGGTTAATTATGGTGGGTATCATGGTTATTGGGCTGAAAATTTAGTAAAGGTAGACAAACACATGGGGACACTTGAAGAATACAAAGAATTGTCTGCTTGTTTGCATAAAAATAATATGTATCTTATTCAAGATATTGTTCCTAATCATATGGGTAACTTTTTTAGAATAAGTGGTTCTGGTGATGAGATAGAATTTGAATTAAATAAAAAATCGGTTCCAGTCAGTGCACCAACGCAAGTACCATTTAATAAAATTAATTGGAATAAAAAATCTGATCGTGAAGCCGCTATCTACCATTGGACAGGATCTATTTCTAATTTTGATGATGATACTAATCGTTATACACACCAGCTTTCAGATTTAGATGATTTAAACACTGAAAATCCGGTGGTTATAGAAGCACTTAAAAAAAGCTATGGGTATTGGATTAAAGAAGTTGGCGTTGATGCTTTTAGAGTAGATACTGTTAAATATGTTCCTCACGAGTTTTGGAATGAATTTTTTCATGGCAGTGGTGGAATTATGCAAACAGCACAACTAACAGGACGAAATAATTTTACCGCTTTTGGCGAGGCATGGTATGGTTCAACTGCCTTTGATGATACGGGAGACAAACAAGCCGCCTCTTATGTAGACCAAGTAGGGTATCCCATGTTGCCAGCATTGCTTAATTTTTCACTGCAAACTGATATGGTAGAAGTTTTTGCTCGTGGAAAATCTACTGACCGTTTAGATTATCGACTTACATCTTTAAAAAAACATTTTGGGGACTTACGTACATTATATAATTTTTTAGACAACCATGATATGGACCGGTTTTTAGTTTCAGCAAATGTAGAGGATTTAGAAACTGCTTTGCTTTTTATGTATACCATACCCGGTATTCCAATTATTTATTATGGAACAGAACAGGAATTTGAAGGTGTGAGAGATTCTATGTTTTCAAAAGGATATGGCTCTGGTGGTATAGATCATTTTAATACTGAAAGTCGTATATATACGTATCTTGCAGATCTGGCCTCGTTGCGTCGTTCATGTAAAGCTTTTACGCAGGGCGATGTTGAGGTTTTTGCTACAACCAATCAAGGCGCAGGAATTTTAGCGTACAAATCTATTCATGCTGATACTATTCGTCTAACCTTGCTTAATACAAGTGAAAATACAATTTTAGCAGCAAACCTCGATACAGAACTAAAAAATGCAATATTACATCCAGTGTTTGCAGTACGCGAACGCAAGCAAAGTGTTTCTACAGATGACAATGGGTTTGTTTCTTTGTTACTATCACCTAAAAGTGCACTCGTCTATGAAGTAGCACGTGAAAAATCGGTAGGCGAAAATATACTAACTGGTACTATTCATGGGCCAACTGGAATTTGGAAAAACCCTCGTACTCTTAGTGGTTCAACCGCAGGATTATTAGATGCCCGAGTAGTAGTCGATGGAAATTGGGAATTAGGTGTGCCGGTATCTGGTGGTTTTAATACTACAATTTCTGTAGACTCCCTTTCTGCTGGTCAGCATTCTGCAGTTGTTGCAGGGTTTGATACGAGCGGGCGCTTATTAGTTTCAGAACCGTATGTTTTTAATGTAGAACTTACCTACGATTTAGTTGCTTCGGTGACAGACCCTATTGGTGATGATACAGGCCCAAATGGAAACTATACCTATCCTAAAGATGAGACTTTTAACGATAAACAATGTGATATTACTAATGTTGATGTGTTGACAGCTGGTTCACATCTAAACCTAGTACTAACTATGAATTCTCCCATTTCAAGTTCTTGGGGACCGCCAAATGGCTTTGATCATGTGGCATTTTATATTTATTTTAGCTTGCCAGATTCAACAAGTACAGAGACAGCAATGCCAAAGCAAAATGCAACCCTGCCCGATTCTATGACATGGGATTACTTTTCACAAATTGGTGGCTGGATGAATTTTTTCTATAATTCTATAGGGGCTGGCGCAGATAGTTATGGCACCGCTATGGTAGCAGGCCCAGATATTACTGTAGATAGAGAAAACCAAACGCTCACATTTGCTTATTCTAGTGAATCTTTTAATAATCCTATAACTTTATCAGGTATGAAAATCTATATTGCAACATATGATTATGATGGTATGTCAGCCGGAAACCGACTCATTGAAGAAACAGCAGGGGAGTGGAGTTTTGGTGGTGGTAGTTATAAAACATCGCCATTAATTATGGACGACATAGAAGTAGTACAAATACCATAAAAGAAATAGTTGTTAACAACGTGTTGTGTTTTTTTTTAAATGATTGTATATTAG
>DASRMY010000018.1:0-2329 GCA_035647695.1 Treponemataceae bacterium
CATCAATAAAATGCTCTACTTCATCAAATTCTTTTATATCGTTAATGTCAGACTTAATTTTGTCTTCAATCTTTTTCTTTTCAAAGTAATTCATATATTTAAATTTTGCACCGCCAACGCTCAAAAACGAAACGCTAACAAAGTGTATAAAAAATAGCCTAATTAAGTTTTGTAATAATTCCGAACGTCTGTGTATGGGCTACTTTTCATACACTCGTCCGTTACCTACAAGTTTACCCACAATCGCATTCTTGTCCATCGGGGTCGCTTAATGTTCTTGGTTCGCATCTCCCAGTATTACCACATTTAGGGCAAACCAGATTTATAGCACGTTGTATAGTTAAATTTTTAACTGCCCTTATCGTATCATTCAATAGGTCTTGGTAACTTTCTGGTAATACATCAATATTACTCCATCCAAAGTTTTCCTGTAATTCAGTCATTACTTTTTTATAATCTTCGTCTAATTTCATAATTCCGTTCTTTTAGTCCGTTAAAAATCAAACCATACAGCCATACGTTAGTAGCCATAAATTGCTTGGAATTTATCCATAAGCATTTTTTCAACATCAACAGCTTCACTTTCATACCAGTTAGCTTTTTTGAACTGCTCCCAAGCAATTAACAGGTCGCTAACATTTTGTATATGTGATGCTGGTTCAGTTCTTATATGAACACCATTCGTTTGCTTTCGTGCCACTTTCCAATCTTCCATATCTACTATACAGTGGTTGGAGTCTAATGCTAATTTCATTTCAGTCAGTGGGTGTCTATGAAGAAACCCTCTCATATCATCCTGTATTGGTGTTCTATTATAGCTCATTACTTAATTTATTTAAAGTGTTTTACATTTAATTTACTTCGGTGCTGTATTGTCGCACCACACATACAATTTACCGTTAGGCATAATACTACTTCTTGTACTTTGCTTCTAACTCCTTTACTTTTGCTTCTAGTGCGCTGTAGTCGGTTTCACATTTCTCCTCTGGTTCGGCAGGGTAGCTACCTTTTGTGCAAGTTAATTCACTTATCTGCTCATCTGTAAGTTGGTTGTGAAACCTATCTTTCATCGGTATATCAAGCTCTTGTTCCATACCGAACATTTCTTCTAAGTCTTTTATTGTTAATTCATTTTTCATAATTACCGTACTATGCCTAACAAGCGGTCATAAAACATGCCTGTCAAACCTTGTGTATAATTTGAAACGTTCTGCATCGGCACGTTTCATACCGCATCTACGTTAGTGGCAATTTAATCATCAGACATACCACTTCTACATTTTATATCTTCTAAATCCCACAAAAAAAGTAGTGTGTTATTGAAAGTTGCATCATACCATTCATATTTTGGATTGTCTTTAAACTGTTGTGCGTTTTTAAGAGCCAACTTTTTTTGTTCTGTGTATTTTTCAATCAAAGTATCAATAAAACTGCCACTAACAGCAAATAAATCCAATACTTGTTTTAATGCTTCATCGGAGGTTATCTCTCCGTTTTCAACTTTGTGTTTAAAATAATCTGTTGCTTTCATAATCGTACTATATTTATTTTCGTTCCGTTATAAGCCATTTAGCAGAACGTCCCTAAAATAGCATAATCCTTCTTCAAAACCTTCTCTCTTACCCTGTGTAAAATCTAATTCACCAAAGCAACCATTACTTATATGTACTTGTTTGTCTGCTATTTCTTCTAATTTTTCACCAGAGAAACGGCTTATAATATCAGGTATAGAACAATTTTTTACTCTAAATTCTGCATAATTATCCATTAGTTTTACAACTGCCTCTGTTAAGCTATTCTCTTTAATCATATCCCCTGCTTCTGTCTTATCAGTTGCTAATTTTAGATATTCTATTGCTTCTTTCATAGTTTCTTTATTGCTCATAGCTTTGTTTTTAAAAATTAGTTAATGTTTTTATGGTAATGCTATAACCAATTACGGACACACTTTGCAACCTCAAACCAAAAAAACTTTCTCTTATTCCACAAATCTATTTTTTCAGCATTATAATATTCAAGGTTGTTAATATCTTCAATGTAACCTTCTGCTGTTAATATTGCTTCTTCATACGCACGTTTATTATCATATTTTTGTATCATACCATAAGCCTCTTTTTCTATTTCTTGTAAGTAACTAGACATAACACTATGTATAACCCATGGCTGTGGTGTAATCGGATAACCTGTACTCATAACTTTTATTTAAAAATTAGTCAATGTGTTTATGGGGCTGTTAGTGGCAATTTAGTCATCAGACATACCACTTCTACATTTTATATCTTCCAAGTCCCACAAAAAAAGTAGTGTGTTAGTGAAAGTTGCATCATAC
>DASRMY010000019.1:0-6321 GCA_035647695.1 Treponemataceae bacterium
CAATAAAAACAATATATATCTGTTTTGACAGCGAAAATGAATATATAATCTAAACCTTTTCTACGCATAATATAACATTACAGCCTCGTTTTTTTTGCTTTATTTATGTTTTAGGCTTATAATTAAGGTACTATGTTTTTAATGAAACAAAAACCAAACCACAAGTACTCTATTTTAATCATAGAAGATGAAGTCATAATACGTGAAAGTTTTAAGGCCTTCCTTGAAGACTGTGATTTTAAGGTTTTTACAGCTGAAAACGGCTTAGTTGGACTAGAACTTCTGCAAGATTTAAACCCTGATATTGTAATGACAGATTTACGCATGCCTGAAATAGATGGCTTAGAAGTCTTACAAAAGTCAACTCGATTTTACCCACATATACCTGTAATTGTAGTTTCGGGTACTGGTCGTATTCAGGATGTGGTAGAAGCACTCCATTTAGGCGCATGGGATTATATATTAAAACCTGTAGAAGATATGACCGTTTTATTACATGCGATTAAAAAAGCAATTACCCGCGTGCAAATGGTGCAACAGGATAAGCAATATAAGGCACACTTAGAAAAAGAAGTAGAACATCGCACAAAAGAATTAGAAGAAACAAATAGAGAGCTCGAATTATCACGTAAGCAAATAATACGAATCCTTTCACAAGCAGCAGAATATCGTGATTTTGAAACAGGGAATCATTTTTTACGCGTTGGTAATATATGCGCTTGTATTGCTCGTGGCCTCGGTTGGGAAGAAAAAGACATTACCTGTTTAGAGCTTGCAGCTCCTGTCCATGATATCGGAAAAATAGGAATTCCAGACGACATTTTGTTAAAGCCAGCTTCGCTAGACCCCGCCGAGTGGGAAGAAATGAAAAGACACTGTGAATACGGACATTCTATTCTCTCTGGCAACAAATTGCCTGATGTTTTTTTTGGAGAAACGACTAAAAAAACGAACAGTTTTGAATTATTAAAACATGCTGCAACAATTGCCCTGTATCACCATGAAAAGTGGGATGGTACTGGCTATCCATCTGGCCTAAAAGGAAGAGAAATTCCTGTGCAAGCTCGCATTACCGCAATTGCTGATGTTTTCGATGCACTTTTAAGCAAACGGCCGTATAAAGATCCGTGGCCTGTAGATAAATGTCTTGAACATATTAAATCTCAATCTGGGATTCATTTCGACCCAGAAATTGTTGAGGTGTTTTTTCAAAACCTAGAAAAAATTAATAATATACGAGAACACTATCGTGATACGTAAAATTGCTTTAGCCGTAAGTATGTTTTCGCTCCTTTTTCTATCTTGTTCCCGCTCCCTAGAAGAGAGTAAATCATTGCATGTTGGTATAAATAAAACCATAAACGCTGCTCCTATAGTTCTTGCCTCCCATTTTAATCTATTTAAAAAAGAAGGCTTAGACATAGCGGTAGATATTGTAGAATCTTCACAATTGCTCATGGATGGACTTTTTTCTAAAAAATACGATGTTGTAAGTATCTCTGACTATCGTGCAGTTGTTAATTCTTATAGTAATGATGATTTTAGAATAATTGCAGTTCTAAACCGAAATCAAAGTAGAATTTTAGTTATGAACTCTCAAGTACTTACACGCTCAGCTGATTTAGCTGGTAAACGTATAGGAATTGACACAAATAGTGCAGCAAATTATACACTCTACCGTCTGCTTCTTTTTAATAATATTTCTGAAAATGATGTAATCATTAAACATTTTGACATAAACAAATTACCTCAAGCCCTACAAAAAGGCGAGGTCGACGCTATTATTACATGGGAGCCTTTTACTTCTAAATCTATTACTCTTTTTGAAAAGCATATGACAATTGAAAATTGTCATATGGGACGAGATATGTATTGGCTTCTTGTAACACGTCCCGACATTATTGAGTCTAAAAACAATGTCTTTTCTAATTTTTTTTTAGTTCTTGAAAAAACAAATGGTTTGCTGAAAAAAAATCCTCAACATTGTTTTAAAACCATCGAACCTACAATTTCTTTTTCCTCTAACCCCCTTTTAACGAGCCTGAATACTTTTACTTTTCGACTAGAACTTCCACAAAGCCTTTTAATATCATTAGAACAACAGGCTGCTTGGTATAAAAGACACATGGATACAGAACCTCTTTTTTTTGATTTTCTTACACTTGTTGATACAGAACCTCTTTCCCAGCAGTTTGAAAATAGAGTTTCAATTATAACCATAGGAGAACCAGATGCTCATTAAGAAAAAGTTTTCTATCATCATATGTACATTAGTCTTCTTTGTAATTGCTACTTTTTTTTCATTTTTTTTTCATTTTTCCAGATATAAACAAAACAGCGAATTCCAATCGGTTCTTAATAATGCACATGTATCCTTAGAAAAAACAAAACTTTTAATTGAAGAGTTTTTAATTAATCCAGAAAAGGCCCCTTATTTACAATTACAAACTCAAGTTGAAGAGTTTAAAACGAATAATGCTTTTATCTATTTTGAGCGTTTAGAACCTAAACACCATATTTTTACTCCTTTACTTAAGAAAAAAAAAGACTTTATATTTATAATTGATTTACTTTTAAAACAAAAAAAACAAGGGTTTCTTCAAACTCCTCTTTATGAAGAAACGTCTTCGCAGGTTTTTTTAATTTCACACGAAATATCATCACTCATGCGGCATCTTTCTATTGAATCAAATAAAAAAATAATACGAGATACATGGGCTACTATTGGGGCATTTTCTATTAGCACCGCCCTTGCATGTTTTATGTTTTTTATTGTTCTATGCTGGGGAAAGAAAAATATTCTTGGACGTATTGAATATCTTGACAAGTCCTCGTGTAGAATTTCAAAGTGCGATTATACAAAAAAAATAGATTCTCTAGGTAACGATGAACTAACTGATCTTGCAAAATCTTTTAATACCATGCAAAATTCTATACAAAACCATGTTTTTGCATTAAAGCAAGAAAAAAAAAGGTTGGCAACCATTCTTTTTTCTATAGGAGATGCCGTTATAGCCGTCGACAAAACATCTACCATTACTTTAATAAACCCTGTAGCAGAAGAACTTACTGGCTGGATGGCAAATGATGCTATAGGAAAAAATCTTGATGAAATTTTTACTATTGTTAAAGAAAAATCTAGAGAAAAGCAAATAAACCCTGTAAAAACTGTTCTTGAAACAGGACAAAAGCAAATTTTAAAAAACCACACTATATTACTATCACAAACTGGCAAAGAGTATCCAATTGCAGATTCTGCAGCACCAATACGTCTTTTAGACGGTACTCTTACAGGAGTTGTTCTTGTCTTTCGAGATGTGACAGAACAAAAACGATTACAAGATATACTAGTACAATCAGAAAAAATGCTTTCTGTTGGAGGTCTAGCTGCAGGCATGGCGCATGAAATAAACAATCCTTTATCGGGAATGATTCAAACAGCAAGCGTTTTGCACATAAGACTTTCACAAGACTTACCTGCTAATAAAAAAGCCGCTGAAAAAGCAAATATTAAACTTGAGAATCTGCGCACGTATATGGATAGTCGTGGAATATACAACATGCTTGACATGATTAATGAATCTGGGACTCGTATTGGCAAAATTGTAAATAACATGCTTAGTTTTGCTCGAAAAGGGTCTAAGCAAATGTCAAGTCATAACTTGCTAGCACTCATTGATCATTCTATAGAATTAGCTTCTTCTGATTATAATATGAAAAAAAAATATGCCTTTAATACTATCAACATTGAACGAGATTATCCGCCTTCTTTCCCACTCATTCCTTGTAATTCTAGCCAAATAGAGCAAGTGCTGTTAAATTTATTACGAAATGGCGCACAAGCATTCTTTGACGCAAAAACACAAAATCCTTGTATTAGTATTAAAATTTATGCTGATAGTATAAAAAACATGGCTTGTATTGAAGTAAAAGATAATGGACCAGGAATAAAAGAATCTGTAAAACGTCGCGTTTTTGAACCTTTTTATACTACAAAATCAGTTGGAGAGGGAACTGGGCTTGGTCTTAGTGTTTCGTATTTTATAATAACAGAAAATCATATGGGTGAAATGGAAGTTTTTAGTGCTCCAAAAAAAGGTGCAACCTTTACTGTGCGACTGCCTTTTGGCCAAGGTACCAATAGATAAAACAAAGAAGGCTTCTGAGGTTTGACTATGCCCTCAAACCTCAGAAGCCTTCTTTATATGAGTTTTATATTATTAAAACGTATATACCACACCAATGTTTATACCCATTGTATTGGTGTACGTTTTAATTAGCCTAAAGGTGTTAAAAACAAGACCTCCATGCAAATCTATTTTTTCTCTAAGCGTATACTTTACCCCCGATGAAACTTTAGATGAAAACCCAACACCATTCTCGCCAACATCTATACCGTTATCTAGGTATGGCAAAAACCAAATATGAATACCGAGTCCAATATCTACATAAAAAAAGCCGCTTTCCAATCGACCAAAAACATTTAACGGAAGAGTCCATAAACCTACCTTTGTGTTTTCAGCATCATTTTTAAACGCCCACAAATTTTCATACCCAAACCGACCTCCAACAATAATATGAGTTGAGCCAGTTGGCACGTCAAATGCTACAGGTAGCGTGTACCCCACTTGAGCAAGAAACGGAAACCCAGCTTTACGCTCTGAATAGCCTTTTAAAGCAGAAGAGTCCTCAAAAGAAAACGTTACCCCACTGCTTACACCAGCAGATAATTGCGCATAAGCTCCAACACTGACAATCAAAACAAATAATACACAAAACAGACTTTTCTTCATACATAAACTCCTGTAAAAAATCATAACTAATATTTTAACATAAAACGTTCTTTATTTAAATATGACACATGATTTTGCTTTGATTTATACATACGACTATATAAGTGCATCTAACAATTTTTGACCAGTTAGAACATCGCTATAAAAACGGCCCTGTAAACTATCAAAGCCCATAGTTTTTGCAAGATCAGCATGTTCTTGCGTGTCAATTCCTTTCGCTACAACTTGTGTCTCTAGGCGTTTAAAAAGAGAAATAGATCCTAACAATAAGGCCCGTGCTTTTTTATTTACAATACTAGCATTGACTATTTTTTTATCAATTTTTATTATCGAAAAAGGCATTTCCATAATTTGACCAAAATATGTATAGCCAGAGCCAAAATTATCAAGCGCAAATCGTACCCTATGCTCTGCTAAAAGAGCCAACTCACGTGAAAGGCAAGAACCAGAATGAACTACAGAAGGCTCTGTAATCTCAAGACAAAGATATTCTAATGGCATATCATAAAATTTAGCAAGCTTACTAATGTTTTTTGTCCAATCGACATCTAAACACTGAGATTCAGGAATTCTGATTTGTATGAGCTCAATGCCCTTGTCATAAACCCTGTTTTTGGTAAACCATGCAAAAACATTCGAAAAAGAATACTCTGTTAGAGATTGCGAAAGGCCAAATAGTTCTGAGATCTTAAATATTTCGTTTTGTTCAACAATAGTATTATCATCAAGCTTAAGTCTAAGTTGTGATTCAATACATATTATTTGATTTTTTTTATTTGAATAAATTGGCTGATATCCAATTTCAAGGGTTTTTTGTTCTATACGTTCCCGAATTGAATACGCAATAAAAGCTTGTCTTTGTTTCTTTTTAGAAACAAAATCTTTCTTATAAAAAATATGACGATTTTGATTTTTCTCTGGCAGGTCGGCCAACTGGTCTATAAGATCGCTCAACTCTGAAATGTTTTGACTATCCTCTGGACAGCGAAAGATTCCAACCTGAACAGGAATTTCTAGTGTCAGGGCGTCGATTTCCCAGGGATCATTTGCACGGTTTGCAATCTCAAAAGCAATTTCTCCGTCAGTTCCTAAAACATAATATTTTTGTAAAACAATAGTAAACGTTCCTTCGTTTAAAACGCAAACCTGTGCATTTGGTCCAGAAATTTCCTTTAACCACAAAGATACAGCAAAAACGAGTTCCCCATAAACTGACGCATTAAGCAAATTTTGCAACTCAAACATTTCTTTAGAAAAAATCGCTATTACTGAAAAGTTTTTTCCTGCTGAAAAGGCTTTTTCTACAAAGTGACTAAAAGCACTACGATTAAATAATCCTGACTGCCCATCTATGAGCTCAGTGGTATCTTGACTTGTTAGCAATAGAAAAAGTACGCTTAATGAAGCTGCAAAACATTCAAGCGTTGTTTTTTTAAGAAAAAGCTGAAGAAAAACACCAAAAAAAGGAACTAAAATAACAGCAAGAAAGACGCGTTTTTGACTTTGAGAAAATTTATGTCTACTAACC
>DASRMY010000020.1:0-2957 GCA_035647695.1 Treponemataceae bacterium
CCTATTCTATATGTAATAACTCAAATATTTTCTATGAAATTTACTCAAGCACAAAATACAAGCCCAGGTGGCGGTTCTATGAAAATAATGATGTATGGAATGCCATTATTCTTTTTCTTCATTTTTTACAATGCTCCAGCAGGTTTGCTTATTTATTGGATACTTAGTAATGTACTTATGACAGGACAACAAATTATAATTAATAGCTTTGCACATGGTAAAGAAAAAAAAGATAAAGAGGATACAGTAAAAAAAATTATTCCTCCAGGCAAAAAAAGAAAGAATAAATAGTTGAAATTTAATTACGCGAGGTGCGTTTATGACATATGAGTATGAAGGTAAAACTGAAAAAGAGGCTATTGAAGCCGCGGCCGCAGAACTTAATCTTGAAAGGGATAAGTTTGATGTAGAGATTCTGGAAACACAGAAAAACACATTATTTAAAAAGGGATATGTTAAAATTCGAGTGCATACAGAAGGGCCTACTAATTTTGTAAAAGAAGAAAAAAAATCTTCACCAAAAAGAATGTTTGCAGATCCCCTCCCAAAAAATGAATTTGAAAAAAAACTTATCGATTTTGTGGCTTCTTTAATAAGAAAAATAGGATTTGAAGCATCTGTAGAAATATTATTTAGAGAAGAGCATAAAATTGGTATAAAACTTGAGAGCGATAATTCTTCTATGTTAATAGGCCGAAAGGGTAAAAACATTGACGCATTACAACTTTTGACAAATGTGTTTGCTGGTAGGAATGGTGGGAGTGATATTCGAATAATACTTGATACTGAAAATTATCGAATAAGAAGAGAAGAGTCACTTGTTCGTCTAGCATATAATACTGCAGATGAAGTTAGAATGAATAGAAAATCTATTTTACTTGAACCTATGAATCCTTTTGAAAGACGACTTATTCATACAACCTTAAATGATATAAGCGATATAGAAACCAAAAGTGATGGAGAAGGACTTTATAAACAAGTTAGAGTAATATACAAAGGGTTTTGCTAATTTATTAAGGGAGCTTTGAATGAAAACAAAAAAAACATATATCTTTTTATTCATGATTTTAATGGTTATGAACTTGGGAGGTTGTAATATAATGGATGAAAATATGAAATCAATAGAAGGTAAAGAGGGTGTTTTTGCAATAATGAAAACATCAAAAGGTGATATAGTATTAGATTTATTTTATAAAAAAACACCTTTAACGGTCACTAATTTTGTAGGCTTGGCAGAAGGAACGCTAGATGCGGCAAAAAATGTCCCTTTTTATGATGGACTGCAGTTTCACCGTGTAATAAATGACTTTATGATTCAAGGTGGAGATCCAGAAGGTACAGGTCGAGGTGGTCCAGGCTATAAGTTTGCTGATGAAATCGTAGAAGAATTTGTTTTTGATAAACCAGGTAAATTGGCAATGGCAAATGCTGGAGCAGGAACAAATGGAAGTCAGTTTTTTATCACACATGTTCCAACAGCATGGTTAAATGGAAAACATACTATTTATGGAGAAGTACTAACGGGGCAAAATATTGTTAATAAAATTGAACAAGGTGATAAAATAAAAAAAATTACAATTATTCGCCAAGGCAAAGAAGCAGAAGCGTTTACGTGCAAACAAGGCGATTTTGATGCTTTAGCAAAAAAAGTAGAAGGAAAAGTAGCTGCTGCAAAAGAAAAAGAAGCCTTGCGTTTTATAGAATCAATAAAAAAACAATTTCCAAACGCAAAACAAGATGAAAGTGGTATTTTTTATGTGATTACTACTTCAGGGAAAAAGGGTAAAACAGGAACAGGAAAAAAAGTTTCTGTTGAATATAAAGGTTATTTTTTAGACAACAATGTATTTGATACTTCTAAAGGACGAGCTCCTTTAGAGTTTACGACAAATGCAGGAGAAATGATTCCTGGTTTTGATCTAATGGTTCAAGACATGGAACTAGGTGAAAAAAGGACTATAATTGTACCACCGGATTTAGCATACGGAACAAATGGGATTCCTGGAGCAATTCCTGGAAATACATATATTTGTTTTGATCTAGAATTGGTACAACGGTAACACAAGAGGCTGTCTAAAAAGCAAGACAGCCTTTTTTTTAAGAACAATACTACACATTAAATAGCAGATAATAAAAGCATGCCAACTTCAAAAAAAAGGGTAAAAACTAATTGATACTAGTCTAAAAGATACGTATAACGTAAGCTAATTAATAGTTATAAAAGGATTTAAAAGCATGACATATGTAATTTTTTTAATTTTCCTTATATTTTTAGGTGTCTTAATTTTTTCATTTTCATCAGGAAATATACTTTTTTTAAAAGCCTTTAAAAGAAGTAATTATGAAAAAAAATCATTTGTTAATGCCAAAGCTCATGTACGGGATTTAAAAATAATGACACCTATTTTTCTAGCCAAAAAAAGGTGGAATGAAAACAAAGAAAAAAGAGAAATTAAAAAAATTACACTAAAAGACAATAAAAACAAAACTGATTTAGTAGGCTACTTTTGGACACCCAAATGCAAAGAAACAAATGCAAACTCGCCCTGTGTGATACTTGTTCATGGCTTTTCTGATACTCATGATGGTATGGCATATTTGGCTGAAGAATATAATAAAAAAGGTTTTTATGTTTTACTGATAAATTTACGTGGCCACGGGGAAAGTGCTGGACAATATTCTGGGTTAGGCTATGTAGATGCAAAAGATATAATTAGATGGATTAATTATCTTGAAGAAAATTATAATCAAATAGCAAAGATTGTACTGCATGGGGTAAGTATGGGAGCTGCAACAGCTATACAGGTTTTATTTTCAAATAATGCATGGAACAAAAAGGAATGTATTATTGCAGGTGTAGTGGCAGATTGTCCTTTTGCAGATTTAAAAAAACAAATACAAGATGAAATTAAAAAAAATATTGGAGATTCTGGTATTCAAAAAATTATAAATAAATG
>DASRMY010000021.1:0-4561 GCA_035647695.1 Treponemataceae bacterium
TGGTAAAACTGAACGTTATATATATGCTGAAATAAAAGCAGCTTTAGTTTCGGGTGCTTACCCTGCTGTCCTTGCAACGTCCACAGGTTTTTTAAAGAACTATTCTCAGTCCATATATCGTGACAATGTTCAATTATGTAGAGGTCAGGCTTATTTTCATCTCGGAGAATATACTGATGCAATGCAGGTTTTACAAAAATCTGAAAAATCAACAAATAATGAAATAAAAGGTTCTTCTCAGTATTGGCAAGGTAGAATTGCTTATGATTTAAAACAATATGAAAAAGCAGTAAATTTCTTTTATAAGGCTGCAAAAATTTCTTATTCGAGAAAAAATAAAACAGCCGAAAATGATTGTCTTACAACAAGCGTTTTGCTTTATTCTGGAAAATCATTGTATGCTTTAAAAGAATATGAGCAAGCTATACATGTTTTTAGAAGTTATCTTTATAATTTTGCTCCAGACAAATATTATCAAAAAATAACATGCATGATTTGTGCGGCGTATTATCATAGTGAAAATTATAATGCCTTAGTACAATTTTATAATAATGTGTTTTTAGAAGGGTTTACGGTAGAGTCAGTAGAAGTTTGTAAAACATATGCAGCGGGAGCATATCTTGCGCTTAACAATCCTGAACGCTCATATACATTATACACTGATTTGCTTATATCAAAAAACAAACAGCGAGCCCTTGCTGCGCTTCAGCAAGCTTATAGCATTGCTTCCTCTTTTGACTTTGTAACAGAGCAGGATTTGCTTGATAATGCTAGTAACCATCTTGGCGATGAGCCAGAGGTTATGCATGATTTATGGGTGCGAACAGGCATTAGTTGTTTTGAAGAGAAAGAGTATTCAGACGCTCTTGCCTATTTTATCCGTGCTGATGCTATTGGTAATAAAAGCGGATTTTTATGGGAAACAAGCGGTTTTTATCAATCAAAAATATATTTGTATAATGGCGAAAACAAAAAAGCAGCGTCTTTGCTTTTAGCACGTTATAATGAAAAAAGCTCATTGTCAGCTTGGTATCTTGTAGCTCAAGCTGAGTTAGCTGCTTTAGATGATCTTTGGATAGATGCAGAGCATTTTGCGCTTCTTGCTGTACAAAAAATTAAAAAAGATGAGAATAAAACGCAAGAACTCTATTATTCAGAACGTTTATACAATGAGGCTTTGTATTGGCAGTCAATGGCATGTTACAAGAGAAATGATTTTAGCAAAGCAGTACAGACGCTCCAAGAAAGTAGTAATTTTAAGAACGGTGGGTATGCAACATTATTATATGCACAATCGTTGCATATGCTTGGGGAGGAGCAAGGTGCAATAGTACTATTAGAAAAATATTTTCCAGAAGAAGAGGCGACAGCCATTACTCAACTAAAAAATGGCCAGTATCTAGATTCCTGGAAAACAGCCTTAAGTATAGGCAATGATTATCTTTGTGGGCTTTCTGCTTATTGTATGGCAGATTGGGAAAGAGCTTCTTTTTATTTTCAAACAGCGTTACTAAAAAACCAAGTCTCTAGTGAAAAGGAGTCTTGGGCCCAATATTATTATGCTGTATCTTTGTATCATCAGGGTCAATATACTAAGTCTTTGTCTTTATTTGAAAGTTTTTTATCAACATGGTCTTATCACGGAAAAGCTTGGGAAGCAACAATGACTGCTGCAATGTGCGCGATGCAAATTTCTGATATAACCATGGAAGAAAAAGCTATAATGTATGCAACTAGAGCATTACAAATAGCAAGGACGCGTGAGCGAAAAATTGCAAGTTCTGTTTTAGCTGCAAGCCTTTATTCTGATGCAAAAAAGTATGCAAAATCTATAGAAGTTTTAAAACCCCTTGTTGATGGTTATTCAGACGATACAGTGCAGATTCGTTTTCAACTTGCCGATGTCTATGCACTAGCAGGGCGTTTAGACGATGCTGATGCGGAGCTTTCAAAAATAACAGATATTTTTAAATTAAGTGAATTTGCCCGTGAAGCAGCATATAGACGAGGCGAAATTTATTATCGTGCAGAAAAGCATGAAAAGGCAGCGGATGCCTTTTCAGCGTTTGGACATAATTGGCCAGATGGAGTTTTTTCAGATTCTGCACTTTTTTTTGGTGCTGAAAGTCTTGTTAATAGTGGACAAAGCGAACGGGCGATTCTTTTGTACAAGGAGCTTGTGGAGCTTTTTTCGGAAGGTCCTTATTGTTTTGCAGCAATGGATAGTCTTATACACTTATATAGAAAAACAGAAGAGTACCAGGCAGCACTTGATATTGCTAATAAATTATTAGCAATGTATGGCGACCAAGCTAAAAACATTGGAATTAATTCTAAAATAGCAGAATTGGAAATGCTTATAGGTGGTGGTGATGAGCAAACTACACGATTATATTCAATATGGATAGAAAATGACAAAAATAATACAGCAAAAGGCCGAGAAGCGAGTTTTAATCTTGCAAGTATTTATTGTTCGTCAACAAAAAATCACGAAAAAGGGGTACAGATGTTACATGATCTCCGTTCTTTTTTTGAAAAAAGCACTATTGCAAAAACTCCTGCACAAGATTTAGATTCTCAGGGTCGTGAGGATATTAATCTTTATGCTCGGGTCTTAAATTTGCAGGCAAAAAATGCTCGTGAAGATGCGGACTTTAGGATGGCTGCCGAATTGTATGTGAAAGCTGCAGAACGATATGCTGCTACTGGATATTCAAATAGCTTTGAAGAAGCTGCTCGTGCAATGTATGGTGCGGTAGAAGCTTTTGATGCAAGTCAGAGATTTGCAGATTCTCAGGCAGTGTATAATACAATGAAAGAGACTTTTACAGATTCAGAATGGACGCTAAAAGCTGCAAAAATAATTGATTAGGAAGGAAGGAATCATGAATAATACATTATATAGGGTAATATCTTCTTTTTTTATAATGCTTGTGCTTGTTGTTATTCAAACGGCGGCACAAAGCACTGTTGAATCTACAAAAAAAACACAATCTGATGATGCTGAGCACATTGTACTTCCAGATGTTAGTACTAAACTTGGTTTAGATAGACAAGATATTGATAAGGCAGCAATACCAGATTTTACCACGGTTTTACCCGATTCAATAGCTGATAGAGATAATCTACCAGTTTTGCAAGATGGAACTGATGAGGTAAGTGCGCTTACAGCTATTTCTCAAAAGCAAACAGATGCAGAAATTGTGCCCGTATATCTTGAGGGTATTATTGCAGGTGGGTATCCAGGCATTTTTACTGGAAAATTTAATGTATATCAAACTTCTGGGAGTAATCCTTTTTCTATTTCTTTTTCTCACGAAGCTATTAATGGATATGGACGACACAAGGTTTCAGAAGGGTTTAATAATTCGGAAACATCTCTTTTGGGCTCAAAAAAAATTAGGGCAAGTGAAAAAATTGTGTTTGATGGAAAAGCAGAATACAATACATCGACTTGGGGATTGCAAAACAAAAGTCCCTTTTTTTATAACATGTCACGTCAATATCTTGGTGCGTTAGTACAGATGGAAACGCAATTTAACGAAGGCTTTTTATTAAAAACTAGTGTTGTGACATCACATGTAAGTCGTTTTGCAGGGTTTACTGGGATTCTCAGCGATGGAATACTTACCGATTCTTCGATTGTTTTGATATCCCCCTCTATAAAAGGAATATATACCAAGGGTAAACTTCTTGCAGCGTTTGAAGGCGAATATAGTTTTACATCTTTTGATTCTAGTGTATCAAAAAACAATGATATAGTGCATTATGCAAATGCAGGTCTTGGTTTATCATATACATTTTTTGAATGCATACAAACCGAGGCGGGGATAGAAGGTGTGTTTTCAACAAACGCTCACACATATAGTATGCTTCCTTTTTATGGAGGCCTTAGAATAACAGCGCCGTTTGTAAACTTAGGTCTAAAGGGTGGGTTAGAAAGTGATCAAACTGATACAGCCGCTTTGCAAAAAAAACACCCGTACGTTCAATTTGAAAATGCACCCAAAACAGAAACTCTATGGTTTGGGGTTTTTGATGCATATCTTCCTTTTATGCAAAAATATGCTATTAATTTAAATCTAAATTTTGCTAAAACTGCATTTGATAATTTACAGCTTCTTCCTAATTATTCACAAAAAACAGCAAGTGGAATGTACAAAAGCAGCTATCAAGATACGATGAGTTTGTTTTCAGTACTAGCCTTTTCAATGCAATTTTCACACATAGGTATTGATGCTGGCTGGAATGCTCGTTGGTTAGATGTAGCGGCAAACTCAAAAGTTCATGAAGTGTTTGCGAATTTTTCTTATGCAGCATCAAATGAAATGGGGGGACTTCAAATACAATTATTACAAGCTCTTGTTAAACCAGATTTTCCTCAGATACGGTTTTTAGGTTTTTATCAAATTGCACAATCAATACAGGTTGAATTGGCGCTAAATGATATGCTATTGTTATTTACGGGTGAAGATCGGCTTATTGCTGGTGATTATTGTGGGCAGGGTGGCTCTTTTAGCCTTGGCATGAAACTGTTTTTTTAAAACAAAAACAATAACAA
>DASRMY010000022.1:0-4977 GCA_035647695.1 Treponemataceae bacterium
ATGTATGTAATAAAGGAGTTATTTTGAAAACCAAATCATTTACCCCGCCTAAAATGCCAAGTCGTGTTATTGTATTAAACATACTTATCTATGTACTACCCCATCCTTTTTTTTGGGTGCTCATGTTTTACAACAAATTTATGAGCGCGTCTGAAGTGTTAGGCTTATTGCTTTCGTGGCAATCTATACTATTTTTATGTGCAACGCTTGTGGTAGCTGGTATAATAAATTTAGCATTTGCTAAAAAAATAGCTACCTATGACGGAACCCAAAAAACATATCATACGGTTGCAAAAACTGCTAAAATATTTCCAACCGTATCTATTGCAACGCCCATAGTGCTCATGATAATTAATATTATACTTTTGACGTTTACAGCGTCTGCAAAGAACTATGTTTTTAATACAGTGCCTATATGGCTAACTGCAATGGGCTCTCTTTTTCTTGTTGCACCTCTTATATATATTATATGGATACAGCATTTGGAACCGTGGCTCAAATGGTTGCCATTAACGCAAGAATATATATCGCTTTCGTATACAGCACGGACTGTGTTGATTGCCTTTTTTTGCATGACAGGGTTAGCTTTCCTTCTTGGTTCTGTTTTTTATCTTTTAAAACAAGGTCTGAGTGTAGAAGTAGTCATGGGTAATCATGGGGCGCCTGTAACAATTGCAGGGCTTGTCGTTGCAGTCCTTTCTTTTTACTTTTTGTCTAAGGGTGTGGCAAGACGACTTACCAAGGCTGTTGAGATTACAGCATTTATTGCAGATAGAGATTTTAGTATAAAAAAAACAGATATTGAAAGTCGTGATGAAATGGGCATGCTTCTAAAACAGCTTAATTATTCAGTGTTTTCTACAAAGGAACTCTTAGTTAATATAAAACAAACAGAGGTTTTGTCAGAAACGGTTGCTAAAAAATTAGAAAAAGAGATTGAAGATACTGAAGGTGTAATCGCACAAATTATAAGCGCTATTTCGTCTGCACACAAAGATATCGAAAATCAAGCGGCTGGTGTTGAACAAGCACATGCGACCGTTTTGCAAATACAGCAAAAAGTTGAGAGTCTTAATGCGCAAATTGAGTCTCAAGCTGCAAGTGTCTCTGAGTCTTCTGCTGCAGTCGAGCAAATGGTTGCCAATATACGCTCTGTTACAAATATTTTAGAAAAAAACGCAATATCAGTCGATGAACTTGGTACTGCATCAGAAATGGGGCAAAGCAAAGTAGCAGATGCGGTAAAAGCAGCAGCTCGGGTTATGCAAGAATCAGCCGGACTTATCGAGGCAACTGAAGTTATTCAAAACATTGCAGCCCAAACTAATTTGCTCGCAATGAATGCGGCCATAGAAGCTGCGCATGCAGGTGATGCTGGTAAGGGTTTTGCCGTTGTTGCAGATGAAATACGAAAACTTGCAGAAGATTCAAATGTACAGGGAAAGGGAATTTCAAGCCGTCTACAAGAACTAGAATCATCAATTTCTGTAATTTCAGAAGACACCAAAGCAGTTCAAGAGCAATTTGATGCTATTTTTACACAAACACAAAATGTTAAAAACCAAGAAGAAGTTATTAAATCTGCAATGGAAGAGCAAGCAGCTGGTAGCGGGCAAGTTCTTGAGGCAATGCAAACTATTAGCGATATTACAGTGTCTGTTCGTGATAGTGCGGTAGAAATGCTTTCGGGTAGCAAAGAAACAGTAGGCGAAATGGACAGTCTTGCAGAGCTGACACGGCAGATTAACGACATAATGACTCAAATTAACGTAGGCGCCGAGCGCATAAAAAAATCAATGGACAATACGTCTGCAGCATCGCAAGAAAACACTACGGTTTTAGCAAAGCTCAGTGGTGAGGTTAACAGGTTTAAATTATAAAATAAAAAAAAAGTAGTTTAACCGCTGCGTATGACTTGCGTATATATGGCGGTGAATGATAGAATTGGTTCCATAATAATTCTGTGGAGGATTTTATGGAAAAATTGTTCAAGCTTCAAGAGCGCGGAACTACAGTACGCAAAGAAGTTATTGCAGGTATTACAACCTTTTTAACTATGGCCTATATACTTGCAGTAAACCCAGATATTCTTTCTGCTGCGGGTATGGATAAGGGTGGAGTCTTTACAGCGACGGCACTTGCTGCTGCAATCGCCACATTTGTAATGGCATTTAGTGCAAACCTCCCCTTTGCCTTAGCACCAGGAATGGGATTAAATGCTTTTTTTGCATTTACTGTCGTTTTGGGTATGGGTGTGTCGGTTGAAGTAGCCTTAACTGCTGTTTTGCTTGAAGGTATTGTCTTTATTATAATGTCGTTTTTTAATGTGCGAGAAGCCATTATTAACGCAATACCGAAAAACTTAAAAAAAGCAGTGGCAGTCGGTATAGGCTTGTTTATTGTCTTTATTGGTTTGTCAGGAGCGGGCATTGTTGTAGCAGGTGACGGAGTACTGGTAGGACTTGGAGATATAGCCAGTGGAGCCGCTTTGCTTGCAATAATTGGTATTGCAATAACCGCAATACTCTATGCCTTAAATGTTCCAGGTGCAATTCTTATAGGTATTATTGCTACCACAGTAATTGGTATTCCATTTGGAGTTACTGCGCTTCCAGCACACTGGAAAGATCTTTTCTCCCTTCCAGCTGCGCCACTGTTTTGCGCCTTTGATTTTAGCAATGTTTTTTCTTGGGAATTTTTTGCAGTCTTTTTTACATTCTTTTTTGTAGACATTTTTGACACAGTAGGAACCTTAGTCGGTGTTACACACGAAGCAAAACTCGAAGGCCCTAATGGGGAAATTCCAAAAGCAAAACAAGCCCTTTTATCAGACGCTATAGGAACAGTTGTAGGAGCTATGCTTGGTACGTCAACTGTTACTACCTATGTAGAAAGCTCAGCAGGTGTTGCTGCAGGTGGTCGTACAGGTTTGACAGCAGCAACAACAGGAGTCTTGTTTTTATTAGCATTACTTTTTAGCCCTCTGTTTTTGCTTGTTCCTACAGCAGCAACAGCTCCAGCTCTTGTACTTGTCGGATTTTTTATGATGAAGGCTGTTGTAGATATTGATTTTAAAGATGCTACCGAAGGCTTCCCTGCATTTATGACCATTATAATGATGCCATTTGCTTATTCGATAGCAGAAGGTATTGTATGGGGAATTCTTGCATACGTTGTTTTAAAAGCTTCTACAAAACAATATAAACAAATACCAATTATTACATGGATTCTTTTTGTAATATTTGTATTACGCATTGTCTTTGTATAATTATTGTACTAAAACTATTTTTTAGTATACACTGGCCCTGCCTCTGTGGTGGGGCTTTTTTATGTCAGTTCGAAATCCTCCTGACAGTAAACAAAACTAAGGAGCTTGTATGAAAAACGAGATTTTGCTCATCTGTTCTCTTTTTTTATGTTACGGTAGTGTGCTTGTTTTTTTTGCCCTTGTAAAAAAAACAGGCTTATATGCATGGACAGTTATTGCAACAATAAGCGCAAATATAGAAGTTTTAATTTTAATTACCGCCTTTGGCGTAGAGCAAACACTCGGTAATATTCTCTTTGCTTCTAGTTTTCTTGTTACCGATATAATGAGTGAACTATATGGCAAAAAAGAAGCACAAAAGGCTGTTCTTGTCGGATGCATGACCTCATTAGCCTTTATTATGATAAGCCAACTTTGGTTGCAGTATGTGCCGAGCAGTAACGACTTTGCCATGCCCGCCATGCAAGCAATTTTTTCTAACACACCACGAGTAATGATAGCAGGACTTGTTGCCTACGCACTTTCACAAGCGTTTGATGTGTGGGTTTATCATGCATGGTGGAATTATACTAAAAAAAAGACAGGTACTCGTAAGCGTTTTTTATGGGTACGAAACAACGCCTCAACGCTTATGTCTCAATTAATAAATACCGTGCTTTTTACCTGGGGTGCCTTTTGGCTTGTTTTTGATACACAAAGTCTTTTGTCTATTGCACTTACAACCTATGTTATGTATGTTTTTACCAGTATAGCTGACACACCTTTTGTGTATATAGCTAGAAAAATGCATAATTATATGCCAAATAAATCTTCAACATAAGGTAGTTTAAGAATCCAATTGCAAAAGACCTTCCATTCATCTAATGTATGGTTGTTTCGAGAATGATACATATTAAAAATGTTTTCATAATTCATTGAGAGTGTACGTTTTTGGTTATAACTAGATGGCAAAAATTGTATCATCGAATACCACGTATCTTTATTTTTATTGCTCACATAGCTAAGACGTAAATCTTCGAGTGTTTTTATAACAATGCTCATAGCCTCTTTTGTTTGCGCAAGCATACGGTCTGTACTAAAATCGTCCATGCTAAACGGTTTACTATGAATTTTATGCATAGTACTTGTAGAGTTAGCAACCGTGCCAATCTTGTACGTATCAAATTCTTTCCACCAATAAAGCGGTGCGGTAATATCGACCGAAATAAAAATTTGCCGAATAAATTTACGATGATCGCTTCCAGCCTTACAAAGCCGCTGTGCCAAATCTAAGTCGTTAGGACCAAAAATAAACAGTCCATCTTGCGTTGTAATAGAATCCGTTTTTGCCCAACTATTCATTGGGTTTCGAGCACCGCGCATTGCATTTTCAAAGTTCATAACCTGCGTTTTTTCGAATAAAATCATACTAATAGTATACTCGTAAATTAAAAATCTTACAACATTGAAATTCATACCCCATATCGTTATAATGGCGTAAAAGTGTTAAAAAACAGGAGTATAGAAAATGCTGCAAAGATTAGAAGCCTTACGACAAGAAGGCCTTAAAAAGATTAAAACAGCTGAAAAGGAAAAAAACCTACAAGAAATACGACAGCATCTCATTGGCAAAAAAGGCAAACTTACCGCAATGCTTAAAGAACTCGGTAGTCTTTCGCCAGAAATGCGCAAACCAGTAGGCCAAAAAGCGAATGAGATAAAAAATATAT
>DASRMY010000023.1:0-3731 GCA_035647695.1 Treponemataceae bacterium
GGTATACTGCAACAGATATTTACTGTCGCTATTTAAGAATGAATGGCTATAATGTTTTGCATCCAATGGGGTTTGATTCATTTGGTCTTCCTGCTGAAAACTATGCGATAAAAACAGGCACTCATCCCTCTATTACCACAGAAAAAAACATAGAAAATTTTACACGTCAAATTAAAGCATTCGGTTTTTCTTATGATTGGGATCGATGCATACGTACAAGTGATGCAAGTTATTACCGCTGGACACAATGGATTTTTTTACAATTATTTAAAAAAGGCTTAGCATACGAATCTAAAACACCAATTAACTGGTGCCCAAGTTGTCTAACAGGTCTTGCAAATGAAGAAGTTAAAGATGGTCATTGTGAACGCTGTGGAACAAAGGTTACCCGACGTACTATTAGGCAATGGGTATTAAAAATAACTGATTATGCAGAAAAATTACTTACCGGCATTGACTCACTTGATTGGCCAGATTCAATTAAGGCTATGCAAAAAAATTGGATTGGTAAAAGCACTGGTGCGGAGGTAGATTTTACTATTACTGATAGTAATGGAAAGGCTACTAATAACACAATCACCGTCTATACAACACGACCCGATACACTTTTTGGCGCAACATATATGGTTATGGCTCCAGAACATCCCTTAGTATCAAAAATTACCACAGCAAAACAAAAAGATGCTGTAAAAGCTTATATTAATGCCTCTATAGCTAAAAGTGACCTTGAGAGAACTGACCTTGCAAAAGAAAAAACAGGTGTTTTTTCTGGCGGATATGCAATAAACCCTGTAAATGGACAAAAAATACCTATTTGGCTTTCAGATTATGTGCTTATTTCTTATGGAACAGGAGCAATTATGGCTGTCCCCGCACATGATGAGCGAGATTGGGATTTTGCAAAAACGTTTGATTTGCCTATTATAAAGGTTGTAGCCTCAGAAAAAGAAATTGCTTTACTGGGTGATGGGAACACGAAAAAAGGAGCTTCTCTTTTATATGATGCGGCAAAAAATACAGATGAATACAAAAAACTAGTAAAAGCATATCCTGCTGTTTTTAATATTGCAGCGGAATGCTCTTCAGCAGATGGTTATAGTATAAATTCAAAAGCGTTTACTGGTTTAAAAACACAAAAAACAATTAGCTCAATCATAGAATGGCTTAGCGAAAAAAGAATAGGAAAAAAAGCGACTAATTACAAACTACGAGATTGGATTTTTAGTAGACAGCGATATTGGGGAGAGCCAATTCCTCTTGTACACTGCGAAAAATGTGGATGCATCCCAATACCTGAAAATGAATTACCATTAGAGCTCCCTAAAGTTACAACCTATCAGCCTACAGGAACGGGAGAAAGCCCCCTTGCCAGCATAGAAGAGTGGGTTAATTGCACATGTCCCATTTGTGCACAACCAGCAAAAAGAGAAACAAATACAATGCCACAATGGGCAGGCTCTTGCTGGTATTATCTTAGATATCTAGATCCTACCAATACAGAAGAATTTGTAGCTAAAGACAAAATTGAATATTGGATGCCTGTAGATTTGTATGTTGGTGGAGCTGAACATGCTGTTTTACATTTATTGTATGCGCGTTTTTGGCATCATGTACTTTTTGATTTAGAAATTGTTAACACGCGAGAACCTTTTCAAAGATTAATTAACCAGGGCCTTATAACATCATTTTCGTATCAAAGACCCAATAAAGTTCTTGTACCAACAGATATGGTAATTGAAAAAGATGGTAGATATTTTGACAAAGAAACAAATGAAGAATTACAACAGGTTGTCGCTAAAATGAGTAAATCACTTAAGAATGTTGTTAATCCTGATGATGTAATAAAAGAATACGGAGCTGATTCGATACGTTTATATGAAATGTTTATGGGACCACTAGAAGTATCTAAACCTTGGAATACAAATGGCATAATAGGTGTTCATAGGTTTCTTGAAAAAGCATGGGCAATCAGTGAAAAACCAATTAAAGATTTAGAAGTTGCTGGTGAAACACGTAAAATATTGCATAAAACCATTAAAAAAGTAACAGAAGACACCTCTACTCTTAACTTCAACACCGCAATAAGTCAAATGATGGTATTTTTAAACGAAATTTCAAAACTGAAAATAATTCCTCTTTTATTATGGAAAGATTTTGTAAAAATGCTATCAGTCTATGCACCCCACCTTGGTGAGGAGCTTTGGGAAAAACTTACTACAGAAAAATCAACCAAAGTACCTGGCACCATAGCATATGAACAATGGCCCGAATACAACGAAGAATATTGTAAAGATACCGAAAAAACAATAGTCGTACAAGTTAACGGAAAAATCCGAGGTAAATTTGAAACGGAAACAAACACTGCAAAAGATATTCTTGAAAAAAGGGCGTTAAGCGTCGAAGGTGCAAAAAAATATATAGAGGGAAAAACTATCGTAAAAGTAATTGTAGTACCAGACAAATTAGTAAACATAGTTGTAAAATAAGACCCCTAGATTTTTTGCTATAAATCACCTAGACTATAGAGACATTTTATTATTATAAAGGACAAAAGATATGATTAGAGGTGGAGAAATTGCAAAAGGATCTGTTCTCCTTATTAAGAACACACCACACCTTGTAGTAGAACGAGATTTTGTAAACCCAGGGAAAGGCTCAGCGTTTTGTCGCTGCAAGCTGAAAAACCTACGAAATGGATCTGTATTAACCCAAACTATAAAGACACAGGATACTATAGAAGATGCTGTCGTAGATACTGTAGATGCACAGTATCAATATACTGATATTGATTATCATTATTTTATGGACACAAATACCTTTGACACAATACAAGTGCCACTCGATTTAAATGAAAATCTAAAATTTTATCTTAAAGAGGGCAATGAATATCCAATTGTAATTTGGGAAGAAAACCCAATAGATGTTAAAATACCACTAAAAATGATATTCACTGTAGATGTAAGTGAAAACTATATAAAAGGCGACACTGTCTCAGGGGCAACAAAACCAATTGTTACAGAAACAGGACTTACCGTTCGTGTGCCATTGTTTATAAAACAAGGTGAAAAAATTCAAATTAACACAGAAACAAATGATTACCTAGAACGGGTAAACAAGTAAATTTAAAAAACTGTCTAGAAGAACTTCTTCTGACAGTTTTTTTTCTTTTAAAGACTTTTAACCTTTTCAAAACAAAAAACATCACTTATAATAAAAGGTACAAAAGAAACATTAAAAAAAATTTGCATTTACTATTTTGGGCAATACTGAAATCGAATCAGTGACCCCCACCATGTCAAGGTGATACTCTAACCAACTGAGCTAATTGCCCTAACCAAAATGTTCTCTTAAAATATCATAAAAAACTGCTCCGGTCAACCCCGGAAAAGGTTGGAAAATGAATTTTATTGCTTTAACAAAAAATCGCTCTTTTAAATTTTTGTTGTCTGAGTATTGGCTCAAAACAAACAATACTATTTTTTTTTCAGGTTCTATAATTGACTTTCATTATCAATTAAAACAAATTAAAGCTGACGTAATTATTATTGATCAAGATTATATAAAAATAGATATAGAAAACATTTTTAAACACATTCATGCTATGTATAAAACAACGATACTATTTTATCTTTCTGGCGAAAAAATATTTCACCCCCTGTATATTCATAAATACAAAAAAAACAACAAAAAGTATTCTACAATACAAAAAAACAATCCTACATACATAAAAG
>DASRMY010000024.1:0-3126 GCA_035647695.1 Treponemataceae bacterium
ATATTGTGGGCTTTTTATTGAAATGAAAAAAACGGGCGAGATTTTGTTTAAAAAGAATGGAGAACCTAAAACAGAGCACATAAAAGAACAGCTTGAAATGTGCGAAATGTTAATGAGTAGGAGGTATTATGCTATGATATGCATAGGATTCGAACATGCAAAAAAAATAATTGATTGGTATATGAAATAATTGAAATAAACTATATTTGTAAAACTAAAATATAATATTTAGGAATAATCTAAAAAAAATAATACTATGAAATATCACAACACAATTAAACAAGCCGAACAGTCAGCGAAAGAAAGCGGTAATAATTACGCAAGAACCGAATGGATGTGTAAATGCGGTCAAATTCGAGATGCTTACGTTATTTTAGATTCAGAAGGAAAATGTACGGACGCTCACATAGTTTGTCGAGAATGCAACCCTGTTAAGTTAGGAGGTAAGAGAAAAAACTGCGGTCGCCCCAAAGTTAAGGACAAAAAAGAGCAAACGCCGATTTACATTAAACGCTCTCGCATGGAGTTGCTCGGGCGTAAATTAGTACGAAAAATTTCGAGTGATGCTGTTGAAGTTGAGTATCAGAAGCGGATTAATGGGTAACGGTTTGGCTAAGAAACGTAGCCACAGAATTACGTTTCATTAATCTGCACAATTTAATCTGGCTATGTTTTTTAGCCTTTGTTGTGCGTAGTTGTTTTAATTATGGTTATAAAAAAGTTTGTTCTAAACAAAGATGGATATGCTACAGTGGAGCATTTTGATGGAGATATAAGAGTAATTCCTCCATTGTATCTTGGTCAAATGATATGGAAAGGTAGAGATGGTAAATTCAGATATGATAAAGAAGTACCTGATAATTACTGGATTAAACACGACTTCTTGAAATCTAAAGGATGGAATCCTGCATATCATTACAAAATAGATTGGCACAAAGGAGATTATGATGATAGAGGTGGAAGTACAATGGAAACAGCACTTGAACACGAAGGCTATTAAATTACGCACAACGAATGGGTATAAATTGTCGTTTTAATGAATTTTATACCGTGTTATACACTGGCATGGTATAGTAAACTAAAAATTATGATACAAGGAGAAAACCAATTAACAGAAGAAAAGAAAAAGCTATTAAAACAAGGAACTAAAGTTGAGTTTAAATGGCACGGAAGTAAAAGCCTTTATACTGGAAGAATTGAAATTGATAAGTATGGAGGACTTTACTTTATAAACGAACATTGCTTTGAGAATGACAAACTAAAGGCTGTGGATGAAGGAATGAGGTATTATAATACAATTGATAACTTTTTCTTTTTTACTCACTTTGAAGTACTAAAGTAGTGCTTGTGTATAACGTTTTGCAGCTAACAGAAGTGGCTGCTTAAATAAAAACTTCAATTTATAAACCAATGCTTATTGCAGCCATTTTTGTTAGGTGCTGTTAGTGGCAGTTAATTTTAGAACAATGTTAAAAATAGGAACAAAAGTAAAAGTACACCACGAAACACATCCGTTTACTGGTAAAATTGAACAGGCAATGAAGTGGGAAAACCCATTTAGTGTATTTAACAAAAAAGGAGTTGACTATGCAGTTAGAGCCGATGATGATAAGCAACTCTATAAATGTCCAGAAAAGGATGTGTCGAAGCTGTCATCTTAATTGCCACTAACGGAATGGTGCTATGAGAAGTAGCGGATTAAAAACACAAAACTTTAAAATTATGACAATGGAAAACGAAATTAAATTGAAAGACTTTTTTGCAGCAAAAGTACTTGAAGGCATATTTTCAAATAATGAAATGTGGAGAACAATGTGCATGGATAGAAGTAATTGCACAAGGGATAAGCAAAATGATAGTGTTGAAGATTATGTAGCTCAACAATGTTATAAAATGGCAGAGGCTATGTTGAAAGAACGGAAGCAGTAATTTTTATTGAGCACAACGGTATTCCGCTATGAGTAGTGGCGGATTTAGAACTACTCACTTTCAAATTATAAACAATGATTGATAAAAGTACAGGCCTCGAAAACACTACAGCACCCGCCATTACTTATAGCGAGTGTTATCGGCTGCCTTTTCTTTCTCTTTTCCACGCTGATTGTATGGAAATTATGAATCAATACCCTGACAACCATTTTGACTTGGCAATAGTTGACCCGCCGTATGGGATTGGTGCGGATTTAAAAAATAGCAAACGAGAATTAAAAAGCAAAAAGAGTGCTGCAATAAGTAGCGATTTTGGTGGGCAAATTTGGGACAGTGCAATACCGACTGAAGAATACTTTGCTGAACTAAAAAGGATTAGCAAAAAGCAGATAATTTGGGGTGCAAATTATTTTGGATTGGTTGGTGGTATGCTTTATTGGCACAAAGACGTAACAATGCCAACTTATAGCACGGGGGAACTTGCTTGGTTGAGTTGGTTACAAAAAATAGACTTTGTAAATATTACGTGGCACGGTATGTTGCAGCACAATATGAAAGACAAGGAAATAAGATTACACCCGACACAAAAACCAGTCGCTTTGTATGATTGGTTATTAAAGCACTATGCCGAGCCAAACCAAAAGATACTTGACACCCATTTAGGAAGCGGAAGTATTGCAATTGCTATCGAAAAGGCAAATCGCTTGGATAAAATGAACTTACAATTTGTCGGCATTGAAATCGACAAAGAATATTTTGAAAAGGCACTCAATCGAATTGAGCAGTACTGTCGGCAAGGTACGCTGTCTTTTTAGGTTGCCGATAACGTACGGAACTATACACCGTTTGGGATTTCAGGGCGCGAACCTGTCCACAATGAACGGATACCCAAATGGATGTATAGTGGTGGTTATAACCAGTTTTTTTACATTAATAAATAAAATCAAAATGTTAATACGAGATCATTTCCAAAACTTCAAAACATATCAATTACCAAAAGCGCAATTGATAATTGCAGACGTGCCATATAATTTGGGCAATAATGCGTATGCATCAAATCCAGCGTGGTACAAAGATGGCGACAATAAAAATGGAGAAAGCGACCTAGCAGGGAAAAGTTTTTTTGATACTGATAAAGACTTTCGACCTGCTGAATTTATGCACTTTTGCAGCACAATGCTAAAACCAGAAAAAAAA
>DASRMY010000025.1:0-2833 GCA_035647695.1 Treponemataceae bacterium
CAAAAACACAAATTATTTCTTTACCAGTACGAAAAGAAGATCTCATGTATAAAATTAAAACTGCAAAAGCTGAATTATTTCAAAGATCAAACACAAACCCTTCTGATTTAGAAATTTCTGTGTATACAGGTATTCCGTTAAAAATGATTGAAGATACGCATTCATATGATTTTTCAATTGCAAGTATTGATGCGGACGTAAACAATAATTCAGGACAAACTCTTGGGGATATGTTAGCAGATGTAAATCAATCTCCAGAAGATGAAGTGTTAAGAGAAGATAAGCGCAAACAAATTGTCAACTTAGTACAAATGCTTCCACATAATGAGCGGATTGTTATTCAAAATAGGTATTGTCTTTTTTCTTCTGAGAAAAAAACACTTCGACAAATTGGCAAAATACTTTGCCTAAGTCCAGAGACAGTTAGGCAAACAGAAAAGCGTGCAATAAAAAAAATGAGAGTAGTAGTTGATGCCAACAGCGAATTATATGCTATTTAGAATGTTGACAGCTATGTCATAAAAAGTTACTATTCTAGCAGTTTATGAAGAAAAAACGCCCTCAATTCGAATTAGATAAAAAAAAAACAGTGCTTTTGGTGACAGTAGTACTCGCTATAGGAATTTTTCTACTTGCGCTTAGTATTCTTTTTTCACCACAACATTTAGATACAGAAAACTCTAAGTTAAAGCAAAAAAAATCTCCCTATGCAGAACAACCAAAAGATGTGAGCCCTGAAAAAAAAGATAATTCTTTTGAAAACTCAAAGGCGCCCGTACAATCAAACAAAAAAGAAATAATACCAAAACCCGAGCCTGCTTCACAAGATTTACGAGAACCTGATGTGCTCAAGCCACGTATTCCAAGTGAATCTAAAAACCGAGATATAGTTCTTGTTTTTGATGATGCAGGTAACAACTTAAGCCAACTACAAAAATTTATTGATTTACCCTTTCCTGTAACAATAGCTGTATTACCCCAGCTTACGTATTCTGCAGAAAGCGCTCGCCGAATACGTTTGGCAGGAAAAGAAGTTTTTCTTCATCAGCCAATGCAAGCATTAGATAAAACCTTAAATCCTGGTCCAGGCGCAATTCTTCCATCAATGAATAGCAATGAAATAACACAACAATTAAAGGCAAATATTGCTCAAATTGCACCAATAAAAGGCATGAATAATCATGAGGGTTCGTTAATTACTTCAGACAGATATATAATGGGCGTTGTACTTGATGTATGCTGTGATGAAGATATTATTTTTCTTGATTCTCGTACAAATGCCAAAAGCGTTGTTTTTTATTCTTCTATTGAGCGAGAATTTCCTGTTTTAGAGCGAGATATTTTTATAGATAATTCTGCAAACAAAAAAGATATGCAAGCTATGATAGAGGAGGGGTTAATAGTTGCTGATAAAAAAGGCTATGTTGTTATGATTGGACATGTGTTTAATCATAACTTAGCAGATTTGCTTAATGACATATACCCTATTTTAAAAATGGAAGGATATGATTTTATTACTGCTAGTCAATTATATAAAAAAATCTACAAATAAACTTTACGGAGATACAGTATGAAAGTTTTAGGTATAGAAACATCTTGCGATGAAACGGCAGCCGCTGTTGTAGAAAATGGGCATATAATTTTAAGTAATGTTATTGCTACTCAAATACCTTTTCATAAAGTGTATCAGGGTGTGGTACCTGAAATTGCTAGCCGTAAACATGTTGAATGGATTTTACCTGTTGTAAAACAAGCTTTAGAAAAAGCAAATGTATGTATAGATGATATAGATGCTATAGCTGCAACAAATCGTCCTGGTCTTATGGGGGCTTTGCTTGTGGGTCTTTCTTTTGCTAAAACACTAGCATGGTCAACAAACAAACCCTTTATAGCAGTTAATCACATGCTTGCACATATGTACGCAGCCCATCTTGAAAAAAACATTCCATATCCGTATCTTGGACTTCTTGTTTCGGGAGGACATACTATTATTGCTAAAGTAACAGATTTTGATGAATTTGAAGTACTTGGCACAACAATTGATGATGCAGTAGGAGAAGCTTTTGATAAGGTAGCAAAGTTTCATGGCTTTGGATATCCTGGTGGTGTTATTATAGATAAACTTGCTAAGAATGGTAATCCTAATGCAGCACATTTTCCTATGCCAACAATTAAAGGCGATCACTCGTACGATGTTTCTTATTCTGGCTTAAAAACAGCTGCAATAAATCAAATAGATCAATTTTGGGATAAGGAATATGAAAAAACACCTGAAAATATTGCAGCAGCCTTTCAAGAAACAGCTATTAATATATTGCTTAAACGCTTATTTAAGGCTGTTGAAGTTACTGGTTTAAAAACCATTGTTGCAGGTGGTGGGGTTGCTGCAAATTCTTGTTTGCGTGCAAAACTTGCAACACGTACTGATCTTAATTGTATTTTTCCGCCCTTAAACCTTTGTACAGACAATGGAGCTATGATTGCTGGCATAGGATACCAGTTTCTTGTTCGAGGAGATTATTCTGCTTGGGATACAACTGCAAAGGCTCGTGTCGAAGGCTTTAGAAAAGGAGTTTCTGCAGACAGAAAGGCTAAGTTTACATAAGCCTTTTTGTACATAAACAGAGTCATACTTGTCCGTTTAACCCCACTTTTTAAATAAAAACACCTATTTATTAGTATTTTCAAACCCACTGTGATAAACTCTAAAAAAACAACTACTCAGGTGTTTTATGTTCCCGCGTTCAATGACGAAGTGCGACAAAAACCTCTTCGGGCGTTTTAAATCCTAAACACTTCATTGGACGAGTGTTGATCTTCTTTACTACTTTAT
>DASRMY010000026.1:0-2058 GCA_035647695.1 Treponemataceae bacterium
AGAAGTAACACTAAAGGGTTTGAGCAAAGGGCACGTGCAAATGAAAGCCTTTGGCGATAGCCTTTACTAAGTTCTTTTATTTTCTTTTTGTATACCGTGGTAAGAGAAAACTGCAATAATAATTTTTTTACAGTTTTTAGAATTTCTTTTTTTGTTACTGTGCTTTTTCTGAGGGTTATTTCCGTTTCTAAAAGTTCGTATACTTTATAATTTGGATTAAAAAAAGCTTGTTCACTAATAAAACCACATATTTTTTTTGTTTTTTGTGGAAATTCTAAAACATCAATTCCGTTTACATGTATTGTACCACTATCTGCATAATGAATACCTGCTATTGCTTTTAAAATCGTTGTTTTGCCAGCTCCATTTAATCCAACAAGTCCAGTTATGTTATTAGCAGGAGCTGTAAAAGATACGTCATCAACAGCAATTGTTTTATTATAACTTTTGGTACATGACTTTAATTGTATCACATGAACACCTGAATTTTATTATTCTTTATAAGGAATTTCAAAATACATTCTATCCCGTGTAAGTACAGTATTAGGAAAAACTTCTCGTGCTTCATCTAGGAGAGGTTTTAATTCTCGGTCAGAATAACGTGGACTGTAATGTATTAGACCCATTTTATCAACACCAGCATCATGTGCAATGGTTGCAGCCTGTTTTGATGTCATGTGTCGCTTTTCATAAGCTTGTTCAGCAAATTCTTCAGTAAACATACCTTCACAAATTAACAAATCAGAGCCTTTTACTTCTTTTGCAATGGAATCAAGATACATAGTATCGGTAACGTAACTAAATTTTCTGCCAGGACGTGGCTTACCCATAACCTGTTGTGAGAGTATTTCTGTTCCGTTTTCTATGGTTATAGTTTCGCCATGTTGTAATTTTGACCACAAGGGGCCACAAGGAACACCAAGTTCTTTTGCTTTTTCTGGATTAAATTCTCCAGGCCTATCAAGTTCTTCTAGTGTATAGCCAACACATGTTTTAGTATGTTTTAAGGGAAAAGCTCGTATATAAAACCCATCACCTTCATGACAAACACACGGAGCTGTTATTTCTTTGACTATAACGGGATAGTTAATATACATGTCTAAAACATTACGGCTAGATTCAATATATTCGGCAATTTTTGGTGGCCCATAAATATAGAGTGGTTCTTCTCGGTCAACTTGACTAGAAAGCATCATAAGACCAGGTATACCAGTTATATGATCTGCATGTGTATGACTTACAAAAATAGCATTTATTTTTTTCCATTTTAAATTTAGACGTCGCAATGATACTTGTGTCCCTTCTCCTCCATCAAAAAGAAAAAGTTCTCCTTCACGACGCAAAAGAACAGATGTTAAATGCCTATAGGGAAGTGGCATCATACCACCACAGCCAAGAATAAAAGCTTCAAGATTCATAAAAGTACTATACAATAAAAAAAAAGATATCTCAATACGTTTAATTTGTATGCTAAAAACAAACACATTACGTTTAAATTATTACAATATTAGCTAATTTTTTTAAAAACTTTATAATACCATGTGCGAATTTTTTCGAGTTTAATGTAAATATAATACCAGCGTGATAACGGAAGGTCGATGCTTCCTAAACGATGGATGTTTTTTCCTCCAAAACCAGTTTTAAAACGCCATAAACCATGCATAGGATGATCTTTATTATTAGTTGGAGGAATCCCATAAAAATCATACGATATACAGTCAAATTGTTTTGCATCTTGAATTGCAGTCCACTGTAAAAGATAGGCAGGCATTAGATTTCTTTTTTTATTAGAAGATGCTCCGTAAAGATAGACAGCCTGCCCGCCTTTAGCAAAAAGCACAATAATAGCAGCAAGAGCCTCACCCGCATCTCCATTTTCTAGGGGTGCGTGAGCTACATATAAACGTACCTGCACGTCTTTTTTGTTTATATCATTTGCTGTTTTGTTTTCTGATAATTCTAATAAACTTTTGTAATAAGACTTTGAATGTGTTGCAATGCGATCGCGTTCTGCTGTTTCCTTAAATAAATCATAAAAATAATCTATATGTTCAGAAC
>DASRMY010000027.1:0-3675 GCA_035647695.1 Treponemataceae bacterium
CATTATACGTATGTGTTTTTACATATTGAATAGTAATTTGTTGTAATTTTTTGTTTTTGCTGGACAACTCTTCAAAAAAAGCGATATCTTCTTTTTGATATGAAAAATATGGGGATATAATCACTGTAACAGCATCGGCTGTTATGCAACGGAGTGATCCCAAGCTCGTATATATATTTGATGGAGTACCATCTTTTTTACTTTTTTTTAATATTGACTCATAACTAGGGTCTGCTTTGCGCAGGTTTTTTGCTGGAATTGCATTTTTTGTAGTAAGATTTACAGCTGTAACTACAAGTACCGTTAGAGAAAAAACAGCAATAAGTAGTAAAATAATTTTTTGTGTTCTAGTCATAGGCTGAGTATATCATGCTGAGCTTGGTTTTTCAATTATCACACTCATAGTGCGCTATATATTTTTTTATTTTTCCACTAATGCGGGCTGTTATTTTTATATGTGAATCTTTCCATTCTTCTTCTATTAGAACACCATTTAAGCGAATTTTTTGCACAAGATCAGCTCTGTCTAACGGTAAGGCATAGATGCGGGTTTTACCAAAAAGTTCTTTTGTAATTAATTCTGAAAGTTCATCGAATCCTTTTTTTGTTTTAGCAGATACCCATACTGCTTTGGGGAACTCTTTTGTTAATCGTTTTTTTGTTGTACCTGGAATGTTTTTATCACATTTATTTAGAACTATAATTCTTTTGTTTTTATCAGCCTCTATTTCTGCAAGGACATCGACAACTGTAGTATATTGGTTAAAAACATCAGGGTCAGATGCATCGAGTAGTAATATCTGTAAATTTGCTCTGTTTGCTTCCTCTAGGGTTGATTTGAATGCATCAATTAAAGAATGGGGTAATTTGCTAATAAAGCCAACAGTATCGGTTAGTAAAAGTCCTGCGCCTCCATTTAAAGTAAGTCTTCGGGTTGTGGGATCTAAGGTTGCAAAAAGTTTATCTTCTACAAAAACCCCACTCGATGTAAGTGCGTTTAAAAGACTTGATTTACCAGCATTTGTATAGCCAACTATTGCGGCAACTGGAATGGGAATTTTTTCTCTGCGTTTTCTTTGAGTTTTACGCTCTTTTACAATTTTTTTTAGGTCTTTTTTTATTTTAGCAGATTTAGTCAAAATAGCCCGTCTATCAAGTTCTAACTGAGTCTCACCACTTCCCTTGCTCCCAAAGTTTCCACCTCTTTGTTTTGCCATATCACCGTATGAGTGAGCTAGTCGGGGAAGAGAGTACTGTAATTGAGCTAATTCTACTTGCAGGGAAGCTTCTTTTGTTTGTGCTCTTTGTGCAAAAATACGGATAATTATTTCTTGTCTGTCATAGACGGGCAGCTTGGCAAGTTTTTCCCAGTTGCGTTGCTGTGTTGGAGAAATTTCAAAATCAAAAATAATACAATCTGCTTCTATTTCATGGGCAATTTTTACAATTTCAGACGCTTTGCCAGTTCCCATAGCATATTGAACTGTAGGACTAATTCTTGCAAGAGTTATGGATCTTATACTATTCAATCCTAAGGTATGTACAAGGCCTTCTAATTCTGCAAGACTAACCTCCGGCGCGCCTACTAATAATGCTGATGGAGGAATTTCGGTAATCTCATATGTTTTCGAAATACTATCTACCATATGCCTAATAGTATACGTGTTTTACAGCTCGTAAGCAAGTGCAAAATATCTCTGCTCAGCTATTGACCTTACTATCTTTTATAGGTTAATATCGATACTACGTATGGTAAAGTGGGCTTTGGTCATACCCGTTTCGACTAAAGTATACAATAGTAGGTATTTTTCCCTTCCTAATTATCCCACATAATATATATATAGAGGTGTTATATGTACGCACTGGTTGAGTACAAGGGCAAACAGTATAAAGCTGAAAAAGATGCTCTGATTAAAGTTGATAAAATTGATGCAGAAGATGGAACAAAAATAGATATTGATACTGTTGTTCTGTTTAACGATGGAAAAAAAGTCACTGTTGGTGCGCCGTATGTAAAAGGTGCAAAAGTGAGTGCCGTGGTTGAAAATACTTTCCGCGATAAAAAAGTAATTGTGTTTAAATATAAAGCTAAAAAGGGCTTTCATAGAACAATTGGTCATCGCCAATCGTATACGAATTTGCGTATAAAAAACATAGTTGCAAAAGCTTCTGAAGCAGTTGCAGAATAGGCAGTAGAATTTATGACTCAGGTTTTATTAGTTCGTTGTTCAAACGGAGAACTAAAAGCCTGTTCAGCGAAAGGACATTCTGGCTATAGTGTTAGAGGAAGTGATATTGTTTGTGCATCGGTAACAACATTACTACGTACAACATTGACTATTCTTGAAAACACAGCTGGGCTAGATTTAGGTGTAAAAGCTACGTTACGAGGGAAACTTGCATTCAAAGTGAAAAAGCTAGAAACAATTCCTGTTGATTCTAGAAAAAAGCTAGTGTTTGCGTGTGATTTTTTAGAAACAGGTTTTCAACGACTTGAAAAAGAATATCCTGCGTATGTTTCTTTTCGGGTACAAATTATTGATTAATAGAATCTAGATTTTGTCTGGAATGGAGGATTAAAATGGGACGTAAAAAAGGCGGTAGCGGTGCTAAAAACGGCCGTGATTCAAATCCAAATTATCTTGGTGTAAAAAAATATGGCGGAGAGCCAGTTACAGCTGGTACAATTCTGGTTCGGCAGCGTGGAACAAAAATACATGCTGGTAAAAACGTAGGTCGCGGTAGAGATAATACTCTGTTTGCATTAAAAACAGGAAACGTGGCCTATCTGGATAGCAGGGGCAGAAAACTTGCTTCAATTATTCCTGCAGAAGCATAAACAGTATCCCTAATACTGTAATAATGTACCCGGAGTGTTGCCAAAAAGGCCGACTTCGGGTATTTTTTTTATCTAATAGTTTGAGGACGTGCAATGATACAATTTGCAGACGAAGTAATAATTGAAGTTTACTCAGGAAAAGGTGGTAATGGTTGTATCGCTTGGCGGCGAGAAAAATATATACCACTCGGAGGCCCAGCTGGCGGTGATGGTGGACGTGGTGGAGATGTTATTTTTCATGTTAAACGTAATTTACGCACCTTAGCACACCTACGATATCGTCCAGTTTTTAAAGCCAAAAATGGTGCAGATGGCGAAGGTCGAGATCGATATGGACCCGACGGAGAAGATATAATTATACCTGTCCCACCAGGCACAACGCTGCGCGATTATAAAACAGGGCAGCTTCTTAGAGAGTTTACAACAGAAAGTGAAGATGAAGAGTTTAAGTTTTTAGTAGGTGGAAAAGGTGGGTGGGGCAATATCCATTTTAAGAGTTCTACAAATCGAGCGCCCAAATATGCACATGACGGAAAACCTGGCGAATATCGTAAACTTAAAGTCGAGCTAAGCATTATGGCAGATGTGGGGCTTGTGGGTTTTCCTAATGCGGGAAAATCAAGCTTGTTAGAATTTTTTACTAATGCACGACCTAAAATTGCTCCCTATCCATTTACAACAAAAATTCCTAATTTAGGAGTGCTTCGTATAGACGATGAGCGAGATATAGTTATTGCGGATATTCCAGGTATTATTAAAGGCGCTTCAGAGGGGGTAGGTCTTGGTTTTAGATTTTTAAAACATATTTCTCGTACTGCGGCACTTGTTTTTATTAT
>DASRMY010000028.1:0-2473 GCA_035647695.1 Treponemataceae bacterium
AGTATACTATGTTTATACTACCAACGATCGTTGTTGTCAAAATCTTGACGAGGACGACGTGGTTTGTCAATTGCTTCATTTACACGAAGACGACGACCATCAAGCTCTGAGTTGTTGAGAGCTCCAATTGCAGCATTTGCAGCTTCTTCATCTGCCATTTCTACAAAACCAAAGCCTTTTGATTGACCGCTATAACGATCACTAATGATGTTGGCTGATACAACCTCGCCAAACTGTGAGAATGCAGTTGTTAAAGCTGCATCAGTTGTTCCATAACTTAGGTTACCAACATAAATTTTCTTAGCCATTAAAATAGTTCCTTTTGCCGATCTAAGCGGCGCTTTTACTAGTACATATACTATGTACTTTTTATCACGCTCTTAATTATATTTTAACCGGAAAAGATAAACTGGAAAGGATAAACTTGCAGATTGCCATTTCAGGCATATATATAAAATTCAGATAACGTTAACTATCAAAGTATACAAAACCCATTAATAAATGTCAAGAAGAAATAAAAAAAATATGTACATTTTCTTGTCACAACGACTAATTTGCTATAGTATTCGCATATGATTTTATTTAAACTGTTTTGTATTGGTGTGTTATTAGGAATTTCAAATGTCATTCCTGGCGTTTCTGGAGGCACTATTGCTGTTGTTTTTGGTGTGTATGATCGAATCATTAGTTTGATAAGCTTTAATATAAAAAAATTGTTTTCTGAATGGAAATTTTTATTACCCTTACTCTTTGGTCTTGCTACTGGTATATTCTTTTTTAGCAAAACCATTAGCACATTGTACGTAAAATACCCCATTCTAACAAATTGGTTTTTTATTGGTCTCATAGCAGGAAGCATCCCCCTTCTTTTAAGTAAGATTAGTACTTCTCAACGCACAGAAAAATCTTCAAACACGATAAATAAGCTTTCAGTTGAAAAAAAACCATTTCCCTTTTCTTCTACCATTGTAAGTTTTTTGCTTGCACTTTCTATTATGATACTTACAATGCTTTTAACCCCAGAAACACAAAACACAGCACCGCAGACAGTTTTTTCTATTACACTTGCACTCAAACTCATAGTAGCTGGTGCACTTGCTGCTATTGCTATGATTATCCCTGGCATATCGGGTTCTTTTTTTATGCTTATTATTGGAATGTATACAACAGTACTTGCTGCCGTTGCTAATGTTCAACTATCCTTGCTTGCTGCTATAGCTATTGGAGTATTAGCTGGACTGCTTATAGGTGCTAAAAGCATACGTTTTGTTATGAAAAAAGCACCTACTCAAACCTATGCAGCTATAATGGGACTTGTTATAGGCTCTCTTATTGTGCTTTTTCCTGGATTTGGTTCTTTATGCCAAATTGCTGTTTCAAGCATTAGTTGTATCGCAGGTTTTTCGCTTGCCTATTTTTCAAGCAGGAACGAGATTAAAAGCAAGTACATCTAAAAAACGTTCCATTAGTTCAAATGCTTCTTTGTTGAGCATTTCTTTTGTGTCAAATTCGGTATGCATCATACGCCATGTTTGCGGTAGTTTTTCACTTAACAAAAGGGCCTTTGCAGGATCTTCTCCTAACGAGCGCATTTTTTTAATGCTTTCAGGATTCAACCCTCCTCCATGCATTACAATTTCATGATTCATTACAGCGGTAGCAAAGCTTTTGTCTTTTTGCAATTGCCTAAGATATTTGGTCGCTTCATCTTGTGGCAAAACAGATAGCATAACGGCAGGAACACCATGTGCTATAAAACCAGCATTATCACCATACGGGATTGGTAAACGTACCCAGCTTTCTGGACTTGCATTTTTTGCAAGGGTACAACAATTAGCATAAAGCTGATCAAAACTTCGAGCAAATCGAGGTGATGCTTTTTGATTTTTACCTGCTGTAGACACACCAAGTACAGTACCTCGACCACAACCGTCGAGTACATAAATATCATTAACAAGGCCCTTGTCGTTTTGGCACACTAACCCATTTTGTATAAAATATTTTGCTAGGCCAAAGGAGCCTGCACTTGTACCTGGCAGTTCTTCTCCATCAGTAAACACAATTTTAATATTATGTGGTCTGTTTTTTAAACCAGGACCCACTGTGCCATTCGTAAGTCGTTTTATAAAATGCAATGTTTGGTATACTGCAGCACTGTTATCGTTAGCTCCTTGGTTATACTTCGTTTTTGACTCATTATTAAGGGGTGCTCGATCATAATGAACAAGTAAGGTTTTTGTATGAAACAACGGTGAGTAAAAACTTTGCGGAAAATGCACAAAGATATGCTGTAGTTCTCCAATCTTTACTATAGTGTATGAAACATTCATTTTCTGCAGTTCTTTTTGCAAAAACAATAAACGATCACAATCAGGAGAAACAAAATCTAAAAAATTAGAAGACATAAAAGCCATATGTATACTATACTGCATTTTTTTTTATTTTGACAGATAACCATTATAAACATTTTTAT
>DASRMY010000029.1:0-5523 GCA_035647695.1 Treponemataceae bacterium
CATGGAACCTAATTCTTCTGAGTATTTTGTTACCCGTAATTTTCTTGAAACCATTATTGCTCTTCCATGGATGGATAGTGAACCTGAAAACTATGAACTAGATAAAGCTCTTAAAATTCTAAATAAAGACCATTTTGGTCTTGAAGAGGTTAAAAAACGAATTATAGAATATCTTGCTGTTAGAAAAATGAAAATGGATACGAAAGGTTCAATTATTTTACTTGTAGGACCACCAGGTGTTGGAAAAACGAGTGTTGGTCGTTCTATTGCTCGTGCGATGAAGAAGCCTTTTTTTAGATTTTCTGTTGGAGGTATGCGGGATGAGGCAGAAATTAAAGGGCATAGACGAACCTATGTAGGTGCAATGCCAGGAAAAATTATTCAAGGATTAAAAATTTCTAAAAATAAATCATCTGTGTTTATGATAGACGAAGTAGATAAAATGGGTGAAAGTTATCAAGGTGATCCTGCAAGCGCTCTTCTTGAAGTATTAGATCCAGAACAAAACATGCATTTTAGAGATTATTATTTAGATATTCCTTTTGATTTATCAAATGTTATCTTTATACTTACTGCAAATACTTTAGACTCAATTCCAGGACCACTACGAGATAGAGTGGAAATTATACGAATGTCTGGTTATGTTGATGAGGAAAAATATAATATTGCCAAAAAATATTTACTGCCCAAAAGCTTAGAAAAAAACGGACTACGCAAAGGTCAAGTTAAATACAATAAAAAAGAGCTTATGTATATAGCTAATGCTTATGCTCGAGAGGCGGGGGTGCGAACCTTAGAGCGAAACTTAGATAAAATACATCGAAAATATGTTACTGAGCTTGTTCAAAAGGACGGTATTCACGAAACAATGGTAAAGATTGACAAGCTTTTTGATCAAGGGGAAGATTCTGAGGCTGAAATGCTTGAAAAGCAAATGGATGAAAAGTTAGACGCAAAAAAAATTATGACAATTGCAGAAATAGAAAAATATTTAGGTAAGCCTCTGTTTACACCTGAAGAAGATCAAAAAGTTGCTAATCGACCTGGTACTGCAATTGGATTAGCATGGACAAGCTTGGGGGGTGATACTCTTAAAATGGAGGCTCTTGCTATACCTGGAAAAGAAGGCTTAAAATTGACAGGGAAACTTGGTGATGTTATGAAGGAGTCGGCTGCAATAGCTATGAGCTGGGTTCGTGCTTATACAATAAAAAACAAAATAAAACCACTTACGTTTTTTCAAAAACACACAATTCATATGCATATTCCTGAAGGAGCAACACCAAAAGATGGACCCTCAGCAGGTATAACCATGGTTATTACAATGCTTTCATTATTAAAAAACAAAAAAGCAAAACGCCAGCTGGCTATGACAGGAGAACTTTCGCTCACCGGTGATGTTTTATCAATTGGTGGTTTAAAAGAAAAAACAGTAGCTGCAAAAAGAAATCGCATAAAGACAATTGTTATTCCTAGACAAAACATGCGTGATTTAGATGATATTCCTGAACAAGTAAAGAAGGGAATAGAATTTAAACCAGTTAGTAGAATAGAAGAGGTTATAGAGTTGGCCTTTTAGTCGTGCAAAAGCTATTGAAACATAGACTTAAATAATATAAAATCCATCATGATGAATGAAATACAACTAAAGATGAAAGAAATACTTGAGCGTAGTAAAAATGAAAAGCTTTCACAAACCGACGAAAACGAGCTCATTTCTGGCTATGCTGACACTGCATGTCAATGCGATAGAATAGATAGTGAATTATATGCAAAGTATGAGGTAAAAAAAGGACTTCGTGATATTAGCGGCAAGGGAGTCGTAGCTGGTCTTACTGAAATCTCAGAAGTAAGTTCTTATCTTTTAGACGAAGGGGATCTAATACCTTGTGAAGGCAAACTCTATTATCGTGGATATGATGTTAACGATCTTGTGAAAAGTTTTGAAGAAGAAGATAGATTTGGCTTTGAAGAAACTTGTTATTTATTGCTTTTTGGACATTTACCAACTGCAGATGAATACATATCATTTAGGTCTATTATAGGCTCAAACAGACAATTACCCAATGGTTTTGTTCGTGATTCTATATTAGCTTCTGTCTCTCAAGATATGATGAATTCTATGGCCCGAGGAGTTCTTGCCCTTTATAATTTTGACTCAAAAGCCGATGATACATCACTTAGAAATGTAATACGTCAAAGCATTCAACTCATTGCTCGTTTTCCCTCACTCATGGTGTACGGATATCAGGGATATGCTCATCGGTATAAAAATAAAAGCCTCGTGTTGCATACGCCAAAATCAAATTTGTCAACAGCAGAAAACATACTGCATATGCTTCGCAATGATTCAAAATATACACAGCTTGAAGCTCATATTTTAGATATTGCACTTGTGCTTCACGCAGAGCACGGTGGTGGTAATAACTCAACCTTTACTAATCATGTTGTAACTTCATCTGGCACAGATAGTTATTCAGCTGTTTCAGCTTCTTTAGCATCCTTAAAAGGTCCCAAACATGGTGGTGCAAATATTAAAGTGTGTAAAATGTTTGATGATATCAAAGAACATGTTAAAGATTGGAATGATGAAGATGAAATTCGAGCGTATATTGAAAAAATAGTAGATAAACAAGCTTTTGATAAATCAGGTCTTGTCTATGGTGTTGGTCATGCGGTGTATTCTTTATCTGATCCGCGTGCAGTTCTTTTTAAAAAATATGTGAAAGAACTTGCTGTAGAAAAGGACTGTTTAGATGATTTTAATCTACATGAAGCTGTAGAAAAAATAGCGCCACAGGTGATTTCTGAAAAGCGTCATATGTATAAGGGTGTTAGTGCTAATGTCGATTTTTATTCAGGGTTTGTATACAAAATGTTAAATTTACCTGAAGAAATCTATACCCCATTATTTGCTGTTGCTAGAATTGCAGGATGGAGTGCCCACCGTGTCGAAGAACTTTCAAATGGCGGAAAAATTATACGCCCTGCATATAAAGCTGTAATGCCGCGTCGAAAATTTGTTCCTATTACAGAGCGATAAAATGGGTAGAGATGTTTAAAAAAACCCCGAACATGAGACAGATTGTCTAATCCTCCGTTAATGGGTATAATCTCTTTCAATTATACAAATTCAGGAGATTCCTAAAAAGGAAAACTATATGATAGATATGAAACGTATGAGAAACATTGGAATAATGGCACATGTTGATGCAGGTAAAACCACGACTACTGAAAGAATTTTATATTATACTGGAAAAATTCATAGTATAGGTGAAATAGATGATGGTGCTGCAACAATGGACTGGATGTCACAAGAACAAGATCGCGGTATTACTATTCAATCAGCTGCTACGACAAGTTATTGGAAAAATCATCAAATTAATATTATAGATACTCCTGGCCATGTAGACTTTACCGCAGAAGTAAAAAGATCTCTTCGGGTTCTTGATGGAGCTATAGCGGTAATATGCGCTGTTGGTGGTGTACAACCCCAAACTGAAACCGTATGGCGACAAGCTGATGAATTTTATGTTCCACGCATGTGTTTTGTTAATAAGATGGATCGTATTGGGGCTGATTTTTTTGCAGCGATGCAAGATGTAAAAGAAAAATTTAACACAAATACAATTGCACTTGCAATACCAATAGGTTCTGAAAATAAATTCGAAGGAATTATTGATCTTTTGCACATGAAAGAACTTAGATTTGATCCCAATGATGAGGGAGAAACAATAGTCGAATCAGAGATAACTAGCAATCGCATTGACACAGCATTAGAATGGCGCGAAAAAATTTTAGATGAAGTATCTTCTACTAATGATGATATAGCAGAATTGTATTTAGAAGGCAAAGAAATACCTTTGGATATGATAAAAGCAGAGATTAGGCGTGCAACTATTGCCCGTCAGATAGTCCCGTTTTTTTGCGGTTCAGCTCGTAAAAACACAGGCATACAGTTGCTTGTAGACGCTGTTGTTGATTATTTACCAGCTCCAGATGAAGTACCACCAGCTGTAGGACAGCATATTAAAAAAGACGAAACAATAGATGTTGTATGTGATTCTTCAGGAACACCTTGTGCTCTTGTGTTTAAAATTCAACACGATAAAGAAGCAGGTTCTCTTTGTTATATACGGATGTATGCGGGCACATTTAAAACTGGACAACAAGTGTATAATATAGCAAAAAAGAAGCGCGAGCGTATTAACCGTATTTTACGAATGCATTCAAACAAAAGTGAAAAAATGGATTCTGTAAAAGCAGGGGATATTGCAGTAATAATTGGTTTTAAAAACGCACAGACGGGAGACACTATCGGAAGTGAAGGTGTTCCTGTGTTATTAGAAAATGTAAGCTTTCCAGAGCCAGTTATTTCGGTATCAATTGAACCAGATACTGTTTCTGATGCTAAAAAATTACGACAAACGCTTGATATACTTAGTAAAGAAGACCCAACCTTCACGCATAAAGACGATACCGAAACCGGCCAACTTATTATTTCTGGAATGGGAGAATTGCACATAGATGTTCTTGTAACAAGGATGCTGCAAGATTTTAAGCTTGGGGCACGGGTTGGTAACCCCCGGGTAACGTATCGTGAATCGATTGCAAAAACAGCCGAGCACACAGAAACATACAGTAAAATACTAGGTGGAGATGAAAACACCGCAGGCATACGTTTAAAAATTCAACCAGCAAAAAATTTGACTCTTGAAGACCTAGTTGGTTTTGAAACTTTTGGATCAAATTATTACCGATGTAATATGAAGGAACGAAATAAAAAATCAGATGTACACATACCGAAAGAAATTTTTGAATCGGTAAAAAATGGTATTACTAATTCTTATAATTCAGGTATTAATTATGGATATCCTTGCACTAATCTTGCTGTTACTGTAACCGAAGTACAATATGATGAACTGACTACAACACCTTTTGCAACGGAAGCATGTGCTGTTGCAGCCTTTGATGCAGTTTGTAACGCCGCATCACCTGTGTTGTTAGAGCCTGTAATGAATGTTGAAATAACATCGCCTGCGGAATTTGTAGGAGAAGCAATGAGCCAAATTACTCAGCGAGGAGGTATTATTTCTAGTCTTGAAAGCAAAACCTCTGTAGAACTAGTACAGGCTCAAGCACCCATGGCTAAAATGTTTGGTTTTTCTACCAGTCTTCGCTCTGTAACGCAAGGAAGAGCATCCTTTAGTATGGAATTTAGTCATTTTCAAGTAAAACCAGGTGGTTTATAAACAATAAAAAAGGCTTCTGTATATACAGAAGCCTTTGCGGAGAACCAGATTTGAACTGGCACAGCCGTAAAGCCACTAGCACCTCAAGCTAGCGTGTCTACCAAATTCCACCATCCCCGCATGTACAAAAAAATATACTAGCAAAGAGAACCGCTTGTGTCAAGTATTCCAACTATAAAACCTACGGTCTTTTAAGCATGTTCTAAGAACTTCTTATGAGTAAAAAACAATGAAAAGGTTTGACAAATAAAAAAACCAGTGTATACTATTA
>DASRMY010000030.1:0-6850 GCA_035647695.1 Treponemataceae bacterium
ATTTTTTTCCAAGTATGAATCATAACCGATTTTACTGTTGGTACACGATATTGAGGAAGTTCCATGATAAAAGGTGATGTTTCTGCCTTAGACAGTTTGTTTAAAATTGATGAAACAATAATTGAAACAACAATTGACGACATATAAATAAGAAAAATAGCGAGGGTTGCCCATGTACTAAAAAAAATTGAAACAAACATAGCAAATATAGGTAATTTTGCACCGCAGGGCATAAAACCACAAAGAATAGTTGTTATGTTTCGGTCTTTTTCGCTCTTTAATGTACGTGTTGCTATGATTCCTGGTATAGAACATCCGCCCCAACCCATAAGAAGTGGAATAAATGAGCGACCCGAAAGGCCAAACCGTCTAAAAACACGATCTAAAACAAAAGCTACACGAGCTATATAACCAATGTCTTCTAAAAAGGATAGTAGTATATATAAGACAAGAACAAGTGGTAAAAATCCTAAAATAGCATCTATTCCACCCATTATTCCATCGTTTACAAGTCCTTGTAACCAAAAAGGTGCGCCACTAACTAAATATTCTACACCGGAGCTTACTATATTCCATAAAAAGCCAACGCCTTCAACAAGGTAATTAGCAGGTGAAAGAATACCCAAGCCTAAAAAGTTTTCACTAAAAACACAGGCAAAAACAAAGTACATAATAACAGCAAAAATAGGGAGCGCAAGCCATCTATTTGTTAAAACAGCATCAATTTTATCACTTGTTGTTTCATTTAATTTTCCACTTTCATCTGCTTTTTTTATAACAGAGTTACAAATTTCACCAATGCGCTTATATCTTTTATCAGCAATAACATCTTCTGTATCTCCCTCATTCCAAACTTTTTTAAAACTATTAGATCTGCCTAGGTTTGTAGCTTCATGTATTAGATCTTTAAAGTTTTTATCTTTTTTAGCTGAAATGGAAACAACTTTGCAACCGAGTTCTTTTTCTAGTTGTGCATAGTCAATTATATCTCCATTTTTTTCTATTTCATCTTTCATGTTTATTGCTAAAACTGTAGGAATACCTGTTTCTAAAATCTGCATTGCAAGATAGAGGCTTCGTTCTATATTTGTACCATCTATGACATCAATAACAGCATTTGGTTTTTTTTCTACTATAAATTGACGAGCAATTTTTTCTTCAGTAGTATAGGGTAAAAGAGAGTAGGTTCCTGGAAGATCAACGATATTAATTTTTTTATCTTTTTTATATACCCCCTCTTTTTTTTCTACTGTTACTCCAGGCCAGTTACCAACATGTTGTTGCGCCCCAGTTAATTCGTTAAATAAAGTTGTTTTACCGCTGTTTGGGTTTCCCGCTAAAGCAATAGTATATCTCATTATTTTTATCTCCTTAGATTTTTACTTCTACAAGTTCTGCTTCATTTTTACGTAAGCTTAAATTATAGCCACGTAATACAACTTCTATTGGATCTCCTAATGGAGCAGTTTTAATCATTTTAATTTCTACTCCTGGTGTAATACCCATATCAAAGATTCTATAATGAATACTTTCTTCTCCCTTGTGTACTTTTAAAACTTTGCATGTTTGTCCTGGTTTAACATCTTTTAATGTCATTTTTTCTCCTCTTGGTTTATGCTGTAGTTAGTATGTGTTGGGCAAGACCTCTGTTCATTGCCATTTTTGCCCCTTTGCACCGAATTATTATTCCACTACTGGTTTTAGATAAAACGGTAATTGTGTCTCCTGGAATAAGTCCTAAATCGTTAAGATGCTGACGCATTACACATCCGCCACAAAATTTTTCAATAACACAGTTTTTTCCTGTGTCCTGAAAATGTAAAGGAATGCTCCTTGTTTTTTTACACGCACATTTTTTTCTTTTATGTGGTTTATGACAGAGCGCATCCCTTTTTTTTCTATATCGCATTAGTAGTTTCTCCTAACTATGTGTACAATGTATTAAAAATTATACAAGACTGACTTGTGATGATATAGTTATGTAATCACAAGTTAGTCTTGTATAACATTTGTTTTTTATGTATCATATCTCGCCGTATATACATACGCGGTTCCCCCTTGACACCGTAAATGTTTTTTGGTAGTATAAGATAATGGATACAGTAAACGCCCGTCGGGCAAAGACCAGTTCAATCATTCCCTCATTTTTTACTGAGGCATATTTTTATTATTACTGGTTTTCTTGTTGCCCCCGGAGCGCTCATGTGCGGCATTAATATGCGTACATGATTACTGTATTCAAAAATTACGTAATTTGAAGAGGCTCCACACGGAGCCTCTTTTTTTTTAGGAGTGAAAAAATGATTATTGTCTTAAAACAGAACGTACCCGCAGAAAAAATTCAAGCTTTTCAGCGTATGTTTGAACAAAAAGGCTTAGGAACTCATCTTTCGAAGGGTGAAAACACCACTATACTTGGGCTTGTTGGTGATACTTCTAATATGAATGAAAAGAGTATTAGTGCAAATCCTTTGGTCGATCATGTTGTACGAGTTCAAGAACCGTATAAAATGGCAAATAGAAAGTTTCATCCTGAAGATACTGTAATTGCCATTGCTTCCAAAGCGGCTGCAAAAGAAAAAGAGCAAAGTGGGTTTTCGTTTTTTGGCGGGGATCATTTTTCAGTAATTGCTGGCCCATGTTCTGTTGAAGATGCAGAACAGCTTACAGGTATTGCACAATCTGTAAAAAGTTCGGGAGCTGCTTTTTTACGAGGTGGTGCATTTAAACCGAGAACTTCTCCCTATTCTTTTCAGGGACTAGGTATTGAAGGAATTAGACTTTTGGAGCAGGCAAAAGATGCTACAGGATTGCCTATTGTTACAGAAGTTATGGCTATTAAACAACTAGAAGTTATGCAACATGTAGATGTTGTGCAAATTGGTGCACGAAACATGCAAAATTTTGATTTACTAAAAGAAGTTGGAAAATGTGGTAAACCTGTTCTGTTAAAGCGAGGGCTTTCGGCTACGATTAAAGAGTTTTTAATGTCTGCAGAATATATTATGAGCGAAGGGAATGATGATGTAATTTTATGCGAAAGAGGTATTCGAACTTTTGATAATTATACGCGTAATTGCCTTGATTTAAGTGCGGTTCCATATTTAAAAAAAGTATCTCATTTGCCGGTTATTATAGATCCTAGTCATGCATGTGGAATGGCCTGGATGGTTGAAGCACTTGCAAAGGCTAGTGTGGGAGCGGGAGCTGATGGTTTAATGATAGAGGTGCATAACAGTCCCGAGACGGCTTTAAGTGATGGGGAACAATCCTTAACACCCAAAGAATTTGAAAGTCTTATGAAAAAACTTAATAGTTACATAAAACTAGAAAACCGGAGTTTATAATGATTTATGGATTTGTTGGTATGGGACTTATGGGGGGCTCTCTTGCAAAAGCAATTAGAAAGTATGTGGTTGTAAACACTGATGCAATCTATGGGTTTGATATTTCTAAGGTTGTGCTTGAAGATGCTATGCTTGATGGTACCATTGATGCCATGTTTTATCCTAAAAAACAAGATAGTTCTGTGGATGCGAACGATTACCCTGTAAAAAAAATGCTTGCGAAATGCGATATTGTTTTTGTTTGTTTGTATCCTAGTGCAAGTTTGCATTTTATAGTAAAGTATCAAAACTATTTTAAATCAGGTGCAATTGTAACAGATATTTCTGGAGTAAAGACTAAGCTTTGTGAAGGTTTGGAAAATGACTTTAAACGTTCTGATGTATCAGTTATCCCTGCTCATCCAATGGCAGGAAGCGAAAGAGAGGGGTACACTCATTCTTCTAGTGAAATGTTTAAAGGACGTAATTATATTTTTGTGCCGTTACAACATACCAATAAAAACAAAATAACCATTCTCAAGGAAATTGCTCGCAACATTGGTTTTACACATATTATTGAAACGACAGCAAAAATACATGATCATAAAATAGCATTTACCTCTCAATTATGTCATGTTATTGCAGCTTCTCTTGTTTGTAGTGCAGAAGATACATCGATTACAAAATTTGGCGGTGGAAGCTTTGAAGACCTAACACGCATTGCAATGATTAATGTGCCCTTGTGGACAGAACTATTTACAGCTGATAAAGCGACGCTTGTCCAGCACATTGAAAATTTTGAAGAATCACTGAGAACAATTAAAACGGCAATTGAAAAAGAGGATATACATGACATGAGCACTATTCTTGAGTCTGTACGAAAAAAACGAATTGAAATGGCTATGCATTGACAATAAAGGATTGAAAACATATTATTAATGAATGGCAGATCTAAGTATAATTGATAGTGCGCTTAGACGCATACCTGATTTTCCCAAAAAGGGTGTTTTGTTTTATGATATTACTGGTATTTTGGTGGATTCGGAAGCTTTCCGTTTCTGTGTAGACCAAATGGTTGAATTATATAAAGATGGTAAGATTGATGCTGTAGCAGGTATTGAATCTCGCGGTTTTTTATTTGCTGCACCGTTAGCAGATAGATTAGGTATTCCTCTTATTATAATTCGAAAAAAAGGCAAACTTCCAGGAAAAACCTATTCTTGCAAATATACACTTGAATATGGTGAAGCTGAAGTAGAAGTTCATACGGAAGATATTAAAAAAGGGCAAAAAGTCCTTGTCATTGATGACCTTATTGCAACTGGTGGTACTTTAAAAGCGTCTAAAAATATAATAGAGCAAGGCGGAGCAAAAGTAATTGAATTTTTTGGTGTTGTGGGACTTCCCTTTTTGCATTACGAAAAAGTACTTGCACCGACGCTTGTTACAACTCTGATAAACTACGATTGTGAGTAACTATTGACAATCTTGGTAATGTGCACTTTTGTGTACAAATGTTTTAATTAAGGTATAGCGGAGGCTTAAAATGAAAGAAGATGTGTTTTATTTATGTGAAAAATGCGGAAATTTGATAGTGATGATTAATGATGCTGGTATAAATCCTTTTTGCTGTGGTATAAAGATGAAAAAACTTGTACCAAGCGAAGTAGATGCGGCAACTGAAAAACATGTTCCATTTGTTACAGTACAAGGAGATACAGTAAGTGTGCAAGTTGGAGAAGTCGCGCACCCGATGACTGAGGCTCATTTAATTAAATGGATATATGTTCAAACTGAAAAAGGCTCTCAGCTTAAAAAATTAACTGCTGAAGATGAGCCTAACGCTGTTTTTGAGTTAAAAGATGATAAGGCAATTGCTGTATATGAATATTGTAATCTTCATGGTCTATGGAAAAAATCATTGTAATATGAATGCGTACTAGCGTAAAAGGCCCTTGCTCAAGTAGGGGTCTTTTTTTAATTTTTGTTTTGTTTTAATGCTAATGGAAAGTCTAAAAAATAATTAAGTTTTCCGTCTAGTAGCTCTTGAACTTTAGCATTTGCATTGCCACTGACTCCGCTGTATATAATAATTCCAGCTTCTAAAAGAAGGTCTTTAGCTCGATTACCAATACCACCACATAATAAACTATCTATTTTTTCATTAAGCAAAAAATCAACTAATTCTCTATGTTCTGCTGTGCCGACTGACGTATCTGTTGTTTTAATTATTTTTCCATGTTCAATAGAATACATTTTGAAAGTACCAGTTAGGCCAAATCTTTGAAAAATTGTATCCTCATTGCACGGAACTGCCAGTTTCATAGTAAAACGTGTGTCATCACTATGTTGTGTTTGCTCTTTAGTGTTGTGACAAAAACGTCCTTGGCATTCCATATAGTCACCGCCATCAATTTCGAGTATGCGGCTTTCAACTAAACTTAGTGCTATTTTTTTTCGCGCATTATTATACATAGCGGTTACACTTGTTCTTGCCACATTCATTTGAACAGCACATTCTTCTTGTGTAAAGTTTTTATAATCAATAAGTCGTATTGTCTCGTACTCTTCTATACTCATTATAATACTGTTTTTTGTGTCTGTTGCCGATATAAAGCACGTGTTTTTATTTATATTATGAAGCGCAATTTTTTTTTGTGGGTAAAAACGTGTACAACGAGGAAGTTCACTTATACGTCTTATTTTGCGTGGTCTGGACATAACGGATGCTAGTGTACTTAAAGTATTGACATAAGTCAATAAACCTTTTTATTGACTTTCAGGGTATAAAAAATTGCGAACTCTATCAAGGGTTCCTGCGCCACCTACAAAATAAATAATATCATCTGTATTAAGGGCCATATAAGGTCCAGGGGACAAAATAGTTTCCCCATTGCGTTTTATAGCTATAAGTGTAGCTGTTGTGTTTTGCCAAAAAGCAATTTCAGAAATGGTTAAATGTAAATAAGGTGTTTTATCCGTTATGTCTAGTTTATACGGAGAAAAAGGATTTATATATCTATAGTGCTCTATGCGTGACATAAGTTCTTTGAGTTGCGATTTAAATTCAACTATTTCAGCTTGTTGGCGTGCCATACAGCCTACCATATTATCTTGTAGTTCTCCAATTGTAGTGATTTCATTCATTTGTTTGACAAATTTTTCTGCATTTATACGTGAAAGAATAAGTACGCCTGCACCAGGTTTTGTTTCTACAATATCTAAATCGCTGAGCACTCCAATGGCACGTCTTGCTGTTTCTGGTGATACTCCGTATCTACTGGCAAGAGTCGAGCGAGCATAAATTCTGTCACCTTCTTTATACAACCCCTCAACAATTTTCTGAGCCACATCAAGTGCTATCTTTTGATAACGGGGTGGTGAAGCCACCCCCCTTTTTTTCTTTTTCAATTAGGCAATACCTTTTTAGTTTAAATGTATAATTATGAGTCTTGCGTATAAAAATCTATTAGTACACTAATTAGAAAAATATTTTTTTAATAGATGCAAGTCAAGTTCTGGAT
>DASRMY010000031.1:0-3352 GCA_035647695.1 Treponemataceae bacterium
ATAAAAGAATAAAAAAAAGGCTGAAATTTTTTTCAGCCTTCTACTCATCTACCGTTCTACCGTTCTACCGTAAAAAATATCATGAGCCATATTCACTCACACAACCTTGTTTTTTTAACACTTATAACCTTCCACACAATAGCACCTGAAAAATACAAAAGACTCGATAAAATCCATATCCATGATGAAAGCCCAATAAACCAGCACGTTTCTATTGCAGCAGGTACAAGTAAAAGAGCGAGCATATATACAACAAACGGTGCTATGGCTTTTATTGTTATATCTTTACGCTCATATAAGACAAAAATCATTTTTTTAAAATAAAACAACGCACACAATAAAAGCAACGGTTTAAAAAATAAAAGAAAATAATGATACGCCTGATTGGAACTAATAATACGAACAGGCATGAATATACTAAAAAAACCAAGAAATACATAAAAAAGATTTTTGAACATATTATTGTACTTTTTTGTAAGCAAAACATAAAAAACTGTTGCTATTGTAGCGGGCACAATCATTTCTATAAAAGCAAAATAAAACCAGTTTGTCCAAAAAGAATATTTGGCAAGATAATAGCTAGAATAAAAAAACACCCCTATAAAACTATATACTATACCTGCAAGAAGGCCAAAAAGTGTAGAAGAACATATGTTTTTTACATTGTTTTGTTTGTATTCAACACTTACACAAAAGGCTGTAAACAAGGGTAATAAAAAAAGCATAAAACACATCATTTGTACAAAGTAGCATGAAAACCTCTTAAATACAAGCTTTACAATTCAGAAATTCGGTCGTATTATATATGTATTGAAATTAGACAACAAGGAGATAATAAATGGATTTCACAACAACAAAAATTAGAAATGTTTCAATTGCGGGCCATGGGCAAACAGGCAAGACAACACTTGCCGAACACTTGCTGTTAGCAGGCGGTGTTATATCAGAAGCCAAAACAATCGAATCAGGTAAAACCATTAGTGACAACACGCCTGAGGAAATCCAACATAAAATATCAATTTATTCGTCTCTTGCACATGTTTCATGGAAAGATTGTAATATAAATATTTGGGATACACCTGGTGCATCAGACTTTGTGGGCGAAGTTATTGCAGCGTTCCGATCATGCGAAATGGCACTCATGCTCGTTGATGGTCGAAGTGGTGCACAAATTGAAACAATTAAACTGTGGCGCCGTCTTGATAGACGTAATAAACCACGTATGGTTTTTATAAATAGAATAGCAGATGACAGAACAGACTATAAAACTGTTAGTAGAGATATTCATTCAAAATTTAGTGTAGATATATGTCCCATTACCATTCCTATGGGCACAGGAGCAAATTATAAAGGTGTTATTGATGTTTTAAACCAAAAAGCATATATGATACCAGAAGCGGGTGTAATAGAAACTGCCAGCGAAATTCCAGCAGAATACAAGGATGCTGTTTCAGATGCAAGAGAAGTTTTAGCCGGCGCTGCCGCAGAAGGCGATGATGATTTATTCGTAAAGTTTATTGACGAGGGGGAACTTACAACAGAAGAAATTTTTAGAGGCATCAAAGAAGCTTATTTAAACAACCGCATTGTACCAGTTTTTGCAGGAGAACCTTTAGAAAACTCAGGTCTTATTCCTGTTCTCGACTTTATAACTGATATTGCGCCTTCTCCAGCAGAGCGTGTCGAAACAGTCAAAACTGCAGAAAATGAAACAAGCACTGTCAAAATTTCACCAGAAGGTCCCATGAAAGCGCTCGTTATTAAAACAAACAACGACCAATTTAGCGGCCGCCTTTCATATGTAAAAATAACTAATGGAATCCTTTCTAATGATAGTGAACTATATAATATGCGAGCAGGAGAAAAAGAACGAATAGGAAAAATATATAGATGTCATGGCAAAGCCCTTAAAGAAGTAAAAAAACTTGTTGCAGGAGACATTGGAATTGCTGCAAAACTTACTTATACGCAAACAAACGATACGCTTTGTGAAAAAGAAGATACAGAACCTTTTGTAAAACTACAACATCCCGCCCCTGTTTTCCGTATGGCACTTAGTGCAGGAGATAAAAAAGCGGAAACAAAAATGGGCGATGTTTTTCATAAATTAGCAGAAGTAGATCATACATTCACCTTTGGGTATGACGCTGAAACAAAACAAAGTGTTATTGCAGGAATGGGAGAGTTACACTTAAAAATTAAATTAAACAAAGTGAAAAGCGATGCAAAAATTGAAGTTCAAACATCAATGCCACGTATCGCATACCGTGAAACAATTTTGCGCAAAAGCGCAGCCGAATACACACATAAAAAACAGTCTGGTGGACACGGACAGTTTGGACGAGTAGATCTTTCTATTGAACCATTGGAACGAAGTGAAGGCTATAAATTTACCAACGCAGTTTTTGGTGGTGCAATACCTAAAAACTTCATTCCAGGCGTTGAAAAAGGCGTACAAGAAGCTATGAAACATGGAGTGCTAGCAGGATACCCCGTTGTTGATGTTGCAACCACTATTTTAGACGGTAAACATCACCCTGTAGACTCATCAGAAATGGCATTTAGAATTGCAGGAAGAAATGCCTTTAGAGATGCAATGAGAAATGCTGGTCCAACGCTACTAGAACCTATTATGGATCTAACCGTTTGGGTCGAAAGCAAATATCTTGGTGATATTATGAGTGATCTTTCAAGCAAGCGCGGAAGAATTATGGGACAAGAACCTATAAGCGAAGGTATTGAAGAAATTCGAGCTCAAGCACCTCAAAGCGAATTACTACGGTACGCCATAGACTTACGCGCAATGACAAGTGGAACAGGCAGTTTTGAAGCACAATTTAGTCACTATGACCTTATAAGCGGCAAACTAGCTGACAATGTTATCGCTGCAGCCAAAGAATTTATAAGTGATAGAATAGAAGATTAATGCGTATAAAAAGGGCAGTTTCTTAAAAAACTGCCCTTTTTGTTGACAGAAATTAATTTCAGCATTATCTTTATTAGTATGAATAACACAATAACTCTAAAACAGGCAAAGCCTGAGATACAACAAAAGTTTATGACTGGCGTATACCGATGGATGGTACTGGCTCTAGCTATTAGTGGTGTGGCAGCCTATGCTGCAGCGAATCTTCCCCTTGCAAACGGACAACCCCTTGTTTCTGCAATTTTTACTGCTGCAGGTGGCTTGGGTATGTGGGTGCTTATTATTGCACAACTTGTTCTTGTTTTTACCCTTTCTTCTCGAATTTCAAAAATGAGTACCTCAACTGCAAAAACAATGTTTTTTTTATACTCACTGCTAAATGGAATAACCCTCTCTACCATTTTTATTATTTATACTGAATCATCT
>DASRMY010000032.1:0-3518 GCA_035647695.1 Treponemataceae bacterium
TATATGTATAAAAAAACAATTACCTTACAATACATAGTAGTCATATTTTCGTTAGCTTTTTTGTTTTCATGTAAAACAACTAAAACAGACTTTGAAGCATCTATAATAGACATAAAAACTGATACAATTCTGCCTGAAAAGAAACTAAAACCCCCACTTATACTTACATTTTGCGGTGATTTAATGTGCCATACTGAAAACTTTAAAACTTCAAATTATGCAGATATTTATAAAGATATAGGTTCAATTATTTCTAATGACAGCCTTACCTTTGCAAATTTAGAAACACCTGTTAATAATGATCTTCCCTATTCTACGTTCCCTATTTTTAATGCAAAAAATGAATACGTAATAGCTGCCATTAATGCTGGTATTGACGTTTTTTCTCTTGCAAACAATCATACTAATGACGGAGGCATTGAAGGCATTTTAAAAACTGCTTCTTTTTTTGAAACTGTAAAAAAAAAGGGGGTTTATTCTGCTGGTATACATACTGGAAAAAACGAAAGCGGACAGCCTCCATTTAAAACAGATGGGCTATCGTACCAAATTATAGAGAAGGATGGATGGAAAATACTTTTTGCTGCGTACACTCAAATTTTAAACAATACAACAGGATTAAAATATATTGATTTTTATCCTCCTATTCAAAAACATAATAATGAATTAGTACAACAACTTCTTCGTCTGCAATCAACCCACGAGCACGATTTATTTATATTGAGCGTACACTCTGCCACTCCCGAATATGTAATTGATGTTTCAACGTATCAAAAAAAATGGTATAAAGAATTAGAAGAATGTGGGGTTGATATTATTTGGGCAAATCATCCACATGTATTACAAGAATGGGAAATGATTGTTGATTCTAAAACTTATGTATGTTCATCAATAATTATGCATAGTTTGGGAAATTTAATATCAGGCCAAAGACGACCATGGCCCAATTTGCAGGAGCCTGATCATAAATATGAATATACTGGAGATAGTATACTCTTACAAATGACAATTATTGACAACACTATCATGAATGAAGGAACAGATATACGCACAAAGAATTTTCAAATAGAACATATACACCCCGTATATATTACAACCCATATAACAAAATGGCAGGGGGATTATATTATCAAACAACTAACTCCAGAATTTATTAGTAGCCAGCCTAAATCTCTTCAAACATATTACACAAAGCGTCTGGAGCTTATACAAAAAATAAAAGGAAAAATCACATGGCGATAAAACACAATAATTTACCCGTATACGAACAAAAAGAGCGAATTCTCAATGCACTAAAAGATCATCAAGTTGTTGTTGTGCAAAGCCCAACAGGCTCAGGAAAAACAACCCAGTTACCTATCATTTTACATGAAGCAGGATATTCACAAACTGGCATGATAGCCGTTACACAACCACGCCGTATTGCAGCTTTAAGTGTAAGTGAGTTTATAGCTAAGCAACTCGGCACAAGCTACCCAGGTGAAGTTGGCTATAAAATGCGTTTTGAAGATAAAACCGATGAAACAACTAAAATTAAAATAATGACCGATGGTATTTTATTACAAGAAATGAAACTGGACCCTTGGCTGCATAAATACTCTGTTATTATGGTAGATGAAGCCCATGAGCGCAGTTTAAACATAGATTTTATTTTAGGGTTATTAAAGAGAGTTCTTGTAGAACGAAAACACGACTTTAAAATCATTGTTTCTTCAGCAACAATGAATGCTGAAGCGTTTTCTGCCTATTTTGATGATTGCCCAATTGTCACAATCGATACAATTACCTACCCCATAACAATGATTTATGATCCCCCTTCAATCCCTGTTAGCACTACAAACTCAATGGCTTCTGAAGCACTTATACATAAAATTGAAGAAACTGTTTCTCGCATCATCGATAATAAAGACAATGGTGATATACTTATCTTTCTTCCAGGCGAAAAAATAATTAAAGATTGCATTCAGCAACTAGCAACAGCACCTTATGCAAGAAAAATCCATCTCATCCCACTCTATGGTAGACTATCAAAAGACGAACAAGGCCGAGTCTTTGACAAACCCCCTTCTGGAAGAAAAAAAATAGTTGTTGCAACAAATATTGCAGAAACAAGTGTTACTATTCCCGGTATAACAACTGTTGTTGATTGTGGACTGGCAAAACTCAACTATTATAATCCTCGAACATTTACATCAAGTTTAAATGAAACACCTGTTTCAAAGGCTAGTTGTAACCAGCGCCGTGGTAGAGCAGGACGTATAGAACCAGGAACTTGTTACCGATTATTTCCACGCAAAGATTACGACACAAGACCGCTGTACACTTTAGAAGAAATTCATCGCACAGACCTTTCAGAAGTGGTATTACGAATGGCAGAACTTGGAATATATGATTTTAGCGATTTTGAATTTATATCATCACCTGGCCGAAAAGGTATTATTAGTGGAGTTGAAACATTAGAACTTCTTGGCGCTATAAATAAAGACCACAGCCTTTCTAAAACTGGTGAGCTCATGGTTAAGTTCCCTCTTATGCCCCGTCAAAGCCGTATGATTGTTGAGTCAATTATGAACTATCCTAATACGTTGGACGAAATTCTTATTGCTTCTGCTTTTTTATCAGCACGATCTCCTTTTATATTACCCCCTGGAGAAGAAACAGAGGCACGCCATGCTCATCATCGTTTTAGAAACCCGCTTGGAGACTTTGTCTCCTATGTACATTTATTTAGAATGTACAATAAAGAAAAAAACAAAGCTCTTTTTTCTAAAAACAACTTTTTAGATGATCGAGTTCTTGGAGAGATTGTAAATATAAAAGCACAATTAGAACAAATTGTATCTGATATGGGAATCCCTATAGGTAGTGGCGGAACACAAGATGATTATTTAACCTGTATTGCAGCAGGGATGATACAATTTGTTTGTATTCGCAATGGTAGAGAAAACTATTCAACCCTTACAGCTGAGCATATTTCTATTCATCCTGGCTCAAGTATGTTTAGAACTAACCCACAATATATAGTTGCTGGAGAAATTGTACGTACTTCACGAATGTTTGCAATGTCAGTCTCCCCTCTAACACAAAACATTTTAAAACGTTTAAGCCCTCATTTAGAGTCTGATTTAAAAAATGCTTTTATACGTAGCAGAAAACAAAGTTCGCGTAACCAAACAGTACTACGAGACAGACAAGGCCGTATTATTGAAAACAAAAGCACTAAAAAAACAGCATCTAAATCTGATAACACTGTTATATTTGGCTATCAAACATTTGGCTTGCAAAAAATAAAAGGGAAAAAACATATACTGTTACCTGTTGAAAAATTTCGTACTGCCTTACAAGCTGAGCATGAAAAAAGTCGTCTTGAACAAATAAGCAAACTTTATGGCATTATAAAAATAGACAAATATACGTTGCTTGCTGGTGAAAAAATGGAAATGATATTTAAATATGAAAAAATTCTTAATTTTACTATTCTTCAAGAAAAAGAATGGAATAGACGAATGAATTTAAAT
>DASRMY010000033.1:0-3447 GCA_035647695.1 Treponemataceae bacterium
GTCAAGTTCTGGATAAAGTAAAAAGCGTGATAACAATTTTTCTACCATAGCTTTTGCTGTTTCTTTTATTGCTGGGTCTAAATCTATTTTTCCCTTTGCTGGTTTTCCTGCTTTTGTGCGTCCAGGTTTAGTGCCTTTTAAAACCATGTCAATAATATCTGCAATTTCAGCCATTTCAGCTTCACTCATCCCAAGTGTTGTTATAGCTGGTGTTCCTATGCGGATACCGCTTGTCCACCACGGCCCCATTGGGTCAAAAGGAAGCGTGTTTCTGTTTAGGGTTACACCACATTCAGATAGGGCATTTTCTGCTTGGCGACCTGTGAGTCCAAATGTAGTAGTATCTATAAGCATAAGGTGGTTATCAGTGCCATTTGTTTGTAATTTCATACCACGTTTTATGCATTCCTCAGCAAGTTTTCGTGCATTTGACTGTACCTTATGTGCGTAGTCCTGATAAGACAGAGTACGTGCTTCCTTAAATGCAATTGCTTTTGCAGCCATCATATGAGGTAGTGGTCCACCAAGAACAAGAGGGCAGCCTTTGTTTATAAATTCTTCATATTCTTTTGTGCAAAGAATAAGAGCTCCTCGAGGACCTCTAAGCGTTTTATGTGTTGTGGTTGTAAGAACATCTGCCCATTTTACAGGATCATCATCACCAGTAAAGACTTTACCAGCAACCAAACCTGCAAAGTGTGCCATATCTACCATTAGTACAGCTCCACATTTATCTGCAATTTGGCGGAATCTACGGAAGTTTATTGATCGGGGATATGCAGAATAACCAGCTAATAAAATTAACGGTTTTATTTCCATTGCTTGTTTTTCTATCATATCATAGTCTAAAAGCCCTGTTTCTTTGTCTACTGTATATGAGTGTGCTTCAAACATTTTAGCAGATACATTCATTCTATAACCATGGGTAAGGTGGCCACCAGAATAGTAATCGAGCCCCATTAGTTTTTGATTACCTAATGTTGCTCTTATACTTTCCCATTGTTCGTTGGTCAAGTTAGAAGCATTCGTTTGGCCAAATTCTTCAATAGCTGGCATTTCTATTTTTTTATTAAGAATTGCCCAAAAAGCTACCATGTTTGCGTCTGCACCTGCATGAGGTTGAACGTATGCGTATTCTGCACCGAAGAGTGCTTCTGCTTCTCGTGCAGCTGTGTTTTCTAGTGAATCTATGTTTTCGCAACCGCCATAGTAGCGGTGATTAGGATATCCTTCGGCGTATTTGTCGGTTAATAGGTTTCCCATAGTTGCTTGAACATTTAAAGAACAATAGTTTTCGCTTGCAATAAGTTTTAAATGCTTTCGTTGTGTTTCAAGTTCATTAACAATATCAGCTGCAATATCAGGTCCTATTTTAGCTGTTTGCTGAAGGTTTGCAACGTATGCAATCATTGCATCAGTTTGTTTTTCGGCTGGTGTGTTGGCCAAATAATCTTGTAAAAATGATGACATGTATATCTCCCCTGCACGAGCCCAGGCGAGCGGCCGAACGTGCGTACTTCACGATGTTAAAACATCATAAACGCCAGAAGCTTTGTAATATATTCTAAAATACTACCAGAAAAAACACATGAATTCAAGATGCGTATTTTCTGGTAGTAGTTTAAAAATTTTAGAGCATAATTAGATCTAACTTATATTAAGCAATGTAAAACCATGGTATAGTGTTTCTAATATGAGCGAAAAAAATGGTAGTAAAAAAACAGTCGAGCAATTGATAATTGATAATCTTTTTAATCAACAGGTATATTTTGTTTTCCCTACAGATATTTCTGCAAGTGTTTGGGCTGAACGAGCACTAGATATTAGTGAAAAGAGCACTACAAAAAACAGGGGTGGAGCAATTGCTCTTGAGCGATTTATAGCATGGGATTATTTTAAATCAAATTCTATTAAGTCACAGCAGCAGGATAAAAGGAGTATTCCTACAACATTGCGAAAATTTTTTGCCATACATATATTGGAGCGTAATAAAAAAGAAAAAATATTTTCATCCCTTGTGTCTCAAGCGTATGCGGATACATCTGTTTCATTTAAGGATTGGATTACTTCTCTGTTACCACAATTAGAATTATGGCATCAAAGATACTCAAGTAAACTTTCTGCTATAGAAAAGACATTTGAACAGAACGATTTAGAAGACTGTGATTTGCTCCGTTTGTATGAAGAATATGGAGAGTTTTTAAATGCTAATAATCTTTTTGACCCAGCCTGGGAAAAACCACCTTTTTATGATGATGGTAAAACATGGTATATATTATACCCACAAGTCCTTTTAGATTTTGAAGAATATCGCAATTTACTGGATTCATCAAAAAATGTCTATATTGTCAATGTTCCGACTAAAAGCAAAACTGACACAAAATCTTTTAAACCCCAGGTTAATACGTTTGCAAACACGAGAGAAGAATTGCATGCCCTTGCCTTATATATACGGAGTGTTTGTACAGAAAAAAATATTGCCTGGCAAGACATTGCTCTCAGTGTTCCCGATATAGAAACAATGGAGCCCTATATACGGCGTGAGTTTGAGCTGTATAGTATTCCGTATCAATTACGTTCTGGTAAAAAGTTATCGCAGTATCCTGCTGGCCGTTTGTTCACACTCATACAAGCTTGCGTACAGGAAGATTTTTCGTTTGCAAGTGTGCGAAATCTTTTATTAGATAAAAATTTTCCATGGCAAGATGACGTAGCCATAAATCAACTTATAGAATTTGGTATAAAACATAATTGTCTTTGTTCATATGAAGATAGGAATAAAAAAGTGAATGTGTGGCAAGATGCTTTTAATCGTGAGGCAAACGAAGAACGCGCGCGTATTTTTTTACTTGGTGGAACATTTGACACAGTTTATTTTAGAGGTCTTATACGTGCTTTAACAGATATCTATGAGGCCCAAACTTTTACTCAAATTCGCGAAAAATACTTTATGTTCCGCTCTGAGTTTTTTGATGTAGAGCGTTTTGATCAATCTGCAAATACTATTATAAGTCGTTGTGTTATGGAGCTTGATTCTCTTATACAATTGCAAAAGGATTTTTCTGAGGCTGCAAAATGCAATAATCCATACCGTTTTTTTTGTAGCCACCTAGATGAAAGAGACTATCTTGCTCAAAGCGAAGATCGTGGCGTTAACATATTTCCGTATAAACTTGCCTCATCAGCTCCTTTTGAGCATCATATTGTAATTGGTGCAAGTCAAAATGCTCTTTCAATTATACATCAGCCATTACATTTTTTAAGTGCAGAAAAACGTGCTCAATTAGGAATTAATGAGACAATATTGTCTCCATATTTTATTAGTTTGTACACACATGTAAGTTCTTTGACAACATATTTTTCATGCAGTAATAAAACTTTTGGGGCATATAGTTTGCCGCATAATGATTTAGATAGTATAAGCGGTACAATTGATAAATCTAATGA
>DASRMY010000034.1:0-2529 GCA_035647695.1 Treponemataceae bacterium
CTTGATGACAATGCTTCTTTGAAAAATTAAATCATCAAGAACTGAAACGATAAGCCTTAAAACTGTCGATATATCAAATGTTTTATTCAAGTTTTCCTTTGGCATTTCTTCGCCCTCAATGTTTACCGCAAAGGGTTGTGAATAACATATTCCACCTGGGCCTGTTAGATAAAATCTTATAAAATAATCTGCCTTACAATCATCATGCAGACTGATTGCGGTGTTTCCTTGTGCAACCTTTTTTCCGTCCGCTATCCAAACAATATTATCATAATTTGTTCCGTCTACAGATATTGTAGCATTTTCTGTGTCAACCGTTATATTTGTAACCATCGGCTCAGGTCCTTCTCCAACAAAATCATCTGATAGCTCATAGCGAGCATATCTTGAAACTGAGAAAAATGTTCCATTCTCCATACTTTCTCTTAAGTTTAATAAATTATTTTCTTCCATCATGTGCATTGTAAAAGCTATGTCACTTTTATCTAATGTATGTGCATCGGAAAAAGTAAATGCCCAGGGAGTAACCCCGTGAGGTAATGTCATTTTAAGAATGTTATCATATAGAATTCTATCATGTTTTGTTTGGGAGTCTGTCGAGCTGTTTATCCCCATGCCAACACAGGAGTTTGCATTGTTTATGAAAACATTTGCGAACTTTTTTACATTTTTTTGTAAAGAGGATTTATCAGGGTCTTTTTGAGCCTTTGTGTATGAGCCTAAATGCGAAAGCATGGTTATTCCACCGGCCTTTTTGACTTCCTCGGCAGGTGTTTCATAGTCACCATAAACTCCAAGCAGACCTTGCCCATATTCACAAAAGTATCCAGTCAAATGACAACCCGCAACCGGTGTTGCTGCATTAAGTTCAATCCCTAAAGGAACATCAAGCATTCCCCTGCCGTTTCTGTCCGTTCCGTTCAAATAGTAATTATATTCCTCGTCAGACAAAGGCACTATGTCTGCCATTTTTGTTCTTTCACGCTTAATAAATCTAAGAATAGGGATAAGGTCAGGTTCTATGTTCCAGCCTTTGTTTAAAGTGCCATGGTCTGTAAGTGCAAGGATATCATAATCTAAGTCATAACAATCCTGAACAACTTCTTTGACAGTCGGAACTCCATCACTTGCATTTGTGTGGCAATGCAGTTGAGCTTTATATGCTGTGTGCTCGCCCCATTCAACACTCTCATAAGGGTTGGAGATTACATATTTATTTTCATGGTTTGCGTTTGTAGCCCGAGCAGAATTTGATAAGGGTAGAACAATTATCGGACACATAATTAAAGATAAAACTTTGATAAAAAGCTTACTTTTCACTTCATCTCTTCCCTTCATTTTACTTTTATACTTGTATCAAAAATGCATTGTTTATCAAAACAATGTCAAATATTCAAATCCCTGCGTTTATAACCTACTCCTCCAACAATTAAAAAGGTGGTAAACAGCAAAAAATACACGGCGAGAGTTATTGCTGTGTTTGAGGTTAATGCAAGAGCATTGTTTGGTGAAAAACTCTCAAATGGACTAAAATAAGATAACCATGGTATCTTACTCTCTAACATTGTCGATAAAAAGCCAAAAACATAAAGGACAAGAACCGATATGCTTGCAATCATTGACGCTCCGATTTTTGCTGAAAGGCCGGCAAGCATTAGGGCTATGGAAACATAGAAAAACGGTGTAAAACCAGACACCTTAATAATTTTAATAAAATCGCTTAAAATAAAAGTTTCACCGCCATTTATTATACCACATATTGCCGCAGAAAATATGCTTGAACATAAAACTAACAGAACAGCCAAAAAGCCGCTGATAAACTTTGAAACATAGATTTCACATCTGCTAACTTGCAAAGAATTAAGAAATTCAATTGTTTTTGTTTGCTCCTCTTTAAGGATTAAGTTTGCATTAAAAGAAGCGGCAAAAATGCTTATAGCAACGAGCAGCAAATTAAATATAATCCCGAAATAGGAAATATAGTTACCCATGTCCGAAAAGTTATCCATTCCGACGAATTGCAACATCTCTTTAGGCATCGCATCCATTTTAATCTGTGCCATATCCTTCACTGAGGGGAACAGAATCATGTACATAAACATTAATGAAAAAATCGCAATGCACCAACCGATGATTTGTTTTCTGTTTGTTTTGATAGTGAAATAAACTAATCTTGACACTGAGGAAAAATTGAACTTATTCATCCTTGCCTTCCCCCTTGTAATATTTCATAAATTCATCTTCAATGCTCATGTTTTTAATTTCAATGCTTTCAAGGTCTAAACTTGAAAGCTTAGATATTAACTCATTTGCATTGCCGTCAAAAATATAATTTTCTGATAAACCGTTTTTTGTTACATAACTGACAACCTGCTTATGCTTAATCTGAAAAGTTTTCATGTCAAGGTCATCGGTAATTGCACCGTCTTTTATGATAACTGCTCTGTCGCAATATTTTTCTATTTCAGCTAAATTGTGACTTGAAAGAAAAACCGTTACACCCTTCTTTTTTTCTTTAAGTATTAATTC
>DASRMY010000035.1:0-2869 GCA_035647695.1 Treponemataceae bacterium
AGGTTGTCCCTGTATTGCTTCTTTATCCCCGAGGGAGTATGTAAAAAAACTTTGTGATACGGTTCAAAAAAAACATGCGAATGAAGAAATCGGTTTTACTGTTTCAGAGATGACTCCAAATTCAAATGAAAAAAAACTACGCCAGAAAAACCTAGAGTTTCTTCTTAAAAACCTACATCACGTAGCATATTTATTTGAAAAAGCACTTTACAGTAAAGATTTTTTAACAAAAGCTGAGATAGACAACTATTCTAAAGCTATAAAAGATATACTTAATTGACAAAAGCTCTATAAAACATAATACTTGCTTTTTGTTACAAGGACTTAATATGAACATAAAAGTAGATATACATTATCCTGGATTTAATGCAGCGTTTGATGTTGCTGTAGTCGGTGGTGGGCATGCTGGTTTGGAGGCAGCCCTTTCGGCTGCACGTCGTGGGCTTAAAACGGTGTTAATAACGCAAAGCATTGATGCAATTTGTATGCTCTCATGTAATCCGAGTCTAGGGGGCATTTCTAAGGGCAATATAATACGCGAAATAGATGCTCTTGGTGGTGAAATGGGGCGTTTGACAGATCAATCACTCATACAGTTTCGCTTATTAAATAAAAGCAGAGGTCCAGCTGTGCAATCACCACGCTCACAAGCAGATAAAATTGTTTATTCTCAAATTGCACGTCAAATTGTAGAAAAAACCCCAAACCTTTGCACTTTGCAAGATTGCGTAACGGGCATAGAAACAGTCATTAGTTCTCATGCTTTACCACCACAAAGTGAAGGAACATTTAAAAAAGGTTCTGTTCCTGCTGAGCATGGCCCAACTAAATCAAAAGAATATGATGATAAAATGCGTCAAAAACTTACTGCTTTAATAACAGAACGTGGCCGCCGCATCCCTGTTCGCGCAGCTGTTTTAACCACAGGTACTTTTTTAGGTGGCCGTATTTTTATAGGAGCGTATGATTCTGCTGATGGGAGACTTGGGGAGCGAGCTGCAATTGGCCTGACAGAGTCCCTGCACCAACATGGGTTTACCACTGGGCGGCTTAAAACAGGCACTCCTCCACGAATATTAAAAGAGTCTATTGATTATGCTCTCTTTGAGATACAAGCTGGCGATGATGAAATAATTCCTTTTTCATATGATACTGAAAAAATAGATAGCCCTATGGTGCCTTGTTACATGACGTATACGAACGAAAAGACGCATAAGATAATTAGCGATAATGTTGAGAGATCTCCTTTGTATAGTGGCAAAATAACAGGAGCTGGCGCTCGTTATTGTCCTAGTCTTGAAGATAAAGTTGTCCGTTTTGCTGATCGTAATAGACATCAATTATACTTAGAACCAGAAGGGTTGAGTACTGATGAAATGTATTTAAATGGTTTGTCATCATCTTTACCAGAAGACATTCAAGATACGTTTTTACGTACTATTCCAGGGTTTGAGCATGCAATTGTTTCTCGCCCTGGGTATGCGGTTGAATATGATTATATAGAGCCAACGCAGCTTTTCCCATCTTTGGAGACAAAGCGTGTTGCAGGTCTTTTTTGTGCTGGACAAATAAATGGAACATCTGGATATGAAGAAGCTGCAGGGCAAGGTCTTTTAGCTGGAATAAATGCAGGTAATTATGCTAAGGCGCATGAGGTTTTATGTGGTGGTTTATATCATTCTAAAGATCTTGAGTCTAATAAAAAAATCTTTGTTGGTGCGATTGATGCGTTACGAGCTATACCTCAATGGGAGGCTCTCGTGCTTGGGCGCGATGAGGCATATATAGGTGTTTTAGTAGATGACCTTGTAACCTTAGGCACGAATGAGCCATACAGAATGTTTACTGCCCGTGCTGAGTATCGGCTTAATTTACGTTATGACACAGCAGACCAGAGACTTACAAAATATGGCTATGAGTATGGCTTAAAAAATGCAGAGCAGATGGCTCGTGTTGAAAAGAAAATTGCTGATAAAAAAGCGATTATTGAACTTATTATCAAGAATTCAGCTGCTACCAATTCTGATTATGATGAAAAAATATGGAACGAAGCGTTAATAGATTATAAATATAGTTTTTATATTAAACGGCAAAACAGGCAAGTTGCCAAATTACGTAAAATGGAAAATGTAAAGATTCCAGCAGATTTTAATTACAGTGAAATTTCTGGTTTTTGTAATGAGAGCCGTCAAAAACTTGAAGAAATTCGGCCGCTTACACTTGGACAAGCAAGCCGAATTTCGGGAATACGCAATTCTGATATTATGCTTTTAATGGTGTATTTAAAGTAGTTCTTTTTCTAATTGTTTTACCAAATCAGCAAATGTATTACAAGCTTCTTGTACAAGGCTAGCAGAACTCATATCGACTCCAGCAAGCTTTAATGCGTCAATTGGATATCGAGAGCCACCAGATTTAAGAAAATTAAAATAGTCTTCTTTTTCCGTTTTACCGCCCTGTGTAACACGTTTAACCAAGGCTAGCGCTGCAGAAATACCTGTGGAATATTTATATACATAAAAAGCGTTGTAAAAATGGGGTATACGTAGACCTTCAAGATCACTTATTTTTTCAAAGACCATTTCTGGGCCAAAATAATCTTTAAGTAATGAGCCGTATATTTCTCGGCATAAATCTATTGTAAGCGGGTTGCCGTTTTCAACGCTCTTATGTGTTTTACATTCATATTCGGCAAACATAGTTTGTCTATACAAAGTCGCTAAAATATCACTTACACGCATGTTTATTAAGTATGTTTTTTCTGCCTGTGTCGCAGCATTTTTAATAAGGTGCTCAAATACAAGTTGTTCATTAAATGTGGATGCAACTTCTGCTTCAAAAATAGTGTAATTATAATGCATTATAGGAT